>NZ_CP084530.1:2100000-2357500 GCF_023704175.1 Paenibacillus sp. YPG26
AATTCGCGTACTGCACGTATAGGGGATCGTTAAGACCCAGCTTTTCCCGCTTTAACTCAAGCAGTTCCTTCGGAATATTAGGATTGATTAACATGTCTACTGGATTACCAGGCGCCAAATTCATGATGAGGAAGCTGAGTACCGTAATGCCGAAGAAGACAGGGACCGCGATGAAGAGCCTCCTGACGATATAAGAGCCCAATTACGTCACCTCCTCCCTTTCTCTTAAGCCAGCGGATAATGACAGGCAACGGCATGCGTGTCATTCGTTAAGCCTGGGGCCTCCTTTCGGCACCGTTCCTGTACATATGGACAACGGGTATGGAACCCGCAGCCTGAAGGTGGGCGCGACGGGTCAGGCACATCTCCCTGGATAATCGGACGTTCCATACCCCGGTACACTGGATCCGGTGGATGATATGCGCCGAGCAGCAGCTTCGTGTATGGGTGTCTTGGCCTCTCAAATAGCGATTCCGAAGGAGCCAGCTCTACAATTCGTCCCAGATACATGACAGCGACTCGGGTACTCACCTGCTTCACAGCGCCGATCCCGTGGGCAATGAACAAGTAGGTCAGCTTCAACTCGTCCTGCAGATCCTGCAGCAGTCCGAGGATTTGCGCCTGGATCGATACGTCGAGCGCGGACACGGGTTCATCACACACGATCAGCCTTGGCTTCAGCGATAATGCCCTTGCAATGCCGATCCGCTGCTTCTGGCCGCCCGAGAACTCATGGGGATACCGATAAGCTGATGCACGCGGTAATCCCACCAGCTGAAGCAGCCTTTCTACCTCCTTCTGTACGTCACCGCGCTTGACCAATCGATGGGCGAGCATCGGCTCCGCCAAAGTATCAAATATCCGCATTCTAGGATTAAGCGAGGCATAAGGATCTTGGAAGATCATCTGCATGCGCAGCCGGGCAGGTCTAAGTTCGCTCTGCGAGAGATTCGTAATGTCTTCACCCTCGAAAAGAACGCGGCCAGCATGCGGTTGCTCCAGCCGGATCACCGATCTGCCAATTGAAGACTTGCCGCAGCCCGATTCGCCGACGAGCCCCAGCGTCTCTCCTTCGTAGAGTGATAAGCTGACGCCATCCACGGCTTTGACATACCCGGAAGTTCGGCCAAACAGCCCCCGGCGAATCGGATAATAGGTTTTGAGATTCTCGATCTGCAGCAGCGTCTTTGGCATCACTTCCTGTGTCGTGATCGTCATATGGTGATCACCGATCCCAACTGAGGCAGCTCCTCCTGGGCAAGGCTGGACGAATGGGCTGCCCAGCATCTGACGCTGTGACGGTCTCCTATACTTTGCAAGCTCGGATTCTCGAGCCGGCATCGATCGACCGCATAGGTACAGCGAGGGTGGAAGCGGCATCCTTCGGGCATTTCACGAAGCGAGGGTACAGCTCCTGGGATCGGCTGCGCGCGACTTCTTCCCGCTCCGTCAATTGCCGGTACCGCTCGAATTAGTCCCTGCGTGTAGGGATGCTTCGGATCCCGGAATAAAGTGAAGACATCCGCTTCCTCCACGACCTGTCCCGCATACATGACAATGACTTGATCAGCCATTTCAGCTACAACACCCAGATCATGCGTGACGAGCAGAATAGCCATGCCAACTTCCTGCTGCATTTGTTTCATCAGCTGGAGGATCTGTGCTTGTATCGTTACATCAAGGGCTGTCGTCGGCTCGTCCGCAATCAACAGCTTCGGATTCCCAGCCATGGCCATGGCGATCATCACCCTCTGGCGCATACCTCCTGACAAGGCATGGGGATACTCCTTCGCTACGGCTTCAGCTCTTGCGATGCCGACTTTCTTCAGCAGCAGAGCCGCGGTCGACTTCGACTCCCTGCGGCTGCATTTATGGTGAAGACGCACACATTCTCCGATCTGCTCGCCAATCTTCATGACTGGATTCAGAGACGTCATCGGCTCTTGGAAGATCATTGCAATTTCCTTCCCCCGCAGCCGCCGCATCTCCGTTTCATTGAAGCCCGTTATGACGCTGCCTTCAAATCGTATTTCCCCTTGGGTAACGGCACCAGATGCACCGAGCAATCCCATGATAGAGAGCGAAGTCACGCTTTTTCCACATCCTGATTCCCCGACGAGCGCCACGGTCTCACCGCGTCCTATCGCAAAACTAACTTCCTCAACAGCAACAACTTCTTCGTGCTCGGCTTGAAAGGCAATTCGCAGCCGATCTACATTAAGGATTCGAGCCATGCCTTCCACCCGCCCTGTTCCAGATTGTTAGAGTCATTTATCTTATAATTCCAATGAGTTTAATAAACTTTATATCAAAAGGATACCTTACCAGGATTTATTTGGATAATAGAAGAATCTATTTACCGATAGAAGAATTCTAATCGCCGGATCAGACAGCAATGGCCGCTGTACGCTCACGGCTGATCGGCCATTCACGGACAGCGGCCATAGAAGGCGGCTTGTTAAATATGCTCAATTTTACAATTTCACTATCTTTGTAGCCACTTGGCTGCAAAATTCACGATCGTGCTCGACAAACACTAGTGTTGGATTATAATCCAGCAGCAGCTGCTCAATTTGCATGCGGGAGATGACATCAATAAAGTTCAGTGGTTCGTCCCAAATATGCAAATGAGCTTGCTCGCACAAGCTTTTGGCTATAAGCACTTTTTTCTTTTGTCCCCCGCTAAAGAACGACATGTCTTTTTCAAATTGGATGCGGGAGAAATCCAGCTTACGGAGTATAGCTTTGAACAGACTCTCATCAATTCGCTGCTCGCGCGCATAATGGGTTAACGTTCCATGCAAATGCGAGGTATCCTGGGATACGTAGGATATGCTCAGCTGCCTGCCAATCCTGAACTCACCCGTATAGCCAATATCCTCGCCGGTGAACAGCTTCAGAATGCTTGATTTGCCTGAGCCATTTCTGCCGGACAGTGCGATCCGGTCACCCTTCTCGATCGTAAAGCTTACATCTGAGCATACGGTGTGATCTCCATAATAGAGCGATACATGACTCAGCTCTGCAAGCTGACTTTTGTGATAATGAAGCTGGGACAGCTTCAGATTATCGGCGCTCTCCATGTTTCTCAAGAGTGAGGACTTCTCTTCGATTGCAGCTTGCTGCCGGTTCTCTATGCTTTTGGATCGTCTCATCATCTTGGCTGCCTTGTGGCCGATATAACCTTTATCCACCTTGGAGCCTGAATTCCGCGTCCCATTCTTGGTCTTCTCCACTTCATGTGACCAGCTGCTTGTGCGTTCAGCAGCCCCCGCGAGACGTCTAATGTCTTTTTTCAGCTTTTCATTCTCCGCAAGCTCATATTGATCCTGCCGCTCTTTCTGTTCCCACCAAGCTGAGAAGTTCCCTTTCTGAATTACAATATCTGTTTTGTTAATAGACAAAATATGGTCCACACAGTTATCCAGGAACGCCCGGTCATGGGAGACCAGTATGAACCCACTCTTCGTATTGAGATATTGACTGACAAGTTCCCTTGCTTCCATATCCAGATGGTTGGTCGGCTCATCAATTAGCAGAAACTGATTCTCTCTAAGGAACAGCGCGGCCAGCATCACCTTCGTCTGCTCTCCTTGAGACAGTGAATCGAACGGGCGGTACAGCACATTCTCCGAA
The DNA here is from genome assembly GCF_023704175.1 of Paenibacillus sp. YPG26. Lineage (NCBI taxonomy): Bacteria > Bacillati > Bacillota > Bacilli > Caryophanales > Paenibacillaceae > Paenibacillus > Paenibacillus sp. YPG26. The sequence continues at coordinate 2,103,637 of NZ_CP084530.1, forward strand.
ACCTGCAGCCAAGTAAGCTCTCTCATAAGCTCCCAGTGGACGTAGTCCGGGTAGATTTCCTCAATCACATCAATTGTGTTCCGTTCCTTGTTCTGAATTGGGTAAGGAAAATAGTCAAACTGCACTTGGGCCGAGATCGTCCCAAAGTACTCATATTTGCTCATAAATAAATGAAGCAGTGTCGTCTTTCCCCGGCCGTTCCTCCCTGTACACCCCAGCTTCCACTCCGTATCTATATTAAAACTTACATCTTCAAAAATGTTATCGTAGCTGCCGTCATAGGCAAATGTTAGATCTTTGACCTGAATTAATGACATAGCGCAGTCCCCTTTCGCAAATAAAAAAGCTGCGAGAAAAGTTACTTTTCTCGCAGCTCAAATACATCTACGACTAATTCAGCCCCAAGGGAGCCGGACCAGTGCCTATCCGTTTGAGTGGAAAAGAATAAGTAACTTTAATCCCGCTAATCCATAATAAAACAAAGCGATGGCCGATAACGGCAGACCGCAGCTTCTCGTTTTATTATGTTCCTGATCAGCAAGTTAAGATTACATTATCCTCTTCAACTCCTTTTGCTTAGCTATAGGGATCGTAGCATACCTAGACTGGTTATTTCAACACAGGCTCGTTCTTATTCAGGCCAAGCGACTTTGCTGTGGTTGTATGAATTTCGCGCAGCAGCTCAGGGTTATTCATTAGCGACTGACCGTAAGACGGAATCATCTCTTTGATCTTGCCTTCCCACTCATTCATACGTTCCGGGAAGCATTTATTAATAACTTCAAGCATAACGTGAACAGCTGTGGAAGCCCCCGGGGAAGCGCCAAGCAACGCAGCAATTGAGCCGTCCGAGGACGTAATGACTTCAGTCCCGAATTGGAGTTTTCCTTTGCCGTCGGGCGTATCCTTGATAACTTGAACACGCTGGCCTGCTACGACCAGGTCCCAGTCCTCGCTCTTCGCCGTAGGGATAAACTCACGGAGTTCCTCCATACGCTGTTCTTTCGATAGCATGACTTGCTGGATCAAGTATTTGGTCAATGACATCTCCTTGGCTCCTGCCGCCAGCATCGTGAAGACATTATTCGGCTTCACCGAAGTCACCAGGTCAAATAAGGAACCCGTCTTCAGGAATCTTGGGGAGAAGCCGGCAAATGGACCAAATAACAATGATTTCTTGTTATCAATATATCTTGTGTCGAGATGCGGAACAGACATTGGCGGGGCCCCGACTTTTGCTTTGCCGTATACCTTGGCATGATGCTGCTCGATAACTTCGGGGTTGTTGCACACCATGAATATTCCACTCACAGGGAACCCGCCGATATGCTTCCCTTCGGGAATACCGGTCTTTTGCAGTAAATGAAGGCTTCCGCCACCGCCACCGATAAAGACAAACTTTGCCTTATGCCGGTCGGCAGCACCGGTGTTCAAATTACGAACCTTTAGTTCCCACTGCCCGTCGCTTGTGCGTTTGATATGATCAACACTATGCTTATACTTTATATCCACATTCCTGGTCTTTAGATGGTCAAATAACATGCGTGTTAAAGCGCCAAAGTTAACATCGGTTCCCGTGTCAATTTTGGTTGCCGCTATAACCTCACTTGTTGGACGGTTCTGCATAATTAGAGGAATCCATTCCTTAAGCTTAGCCGGGTCCTCAGAGAACTCCATCCCTTGGAACAAGGGATTGCTTGACAGCGCTTCATATCTTTTCTTCAAAAAAGCCACATTCTCTTGTCCTTGCACCATACTCATATGCGGCAGCGGCATGATAAAATCGATCGGATTATGGATCAGCTTGTGAGTAACCAGATAAGACCAGAACTGCATCGAGACCTGGAACTGCTCATTAATGCTGATCGCTTTGCTTATATCGACGGATCCGTCCGGCTTCTGGACAGTGTAGTTAAGCTCACATAAGGCGGCATGGCCTGTTCCTGCGTTGTTCCACTCGTTCGAGCTCTCTTCGCCTGCCTTGTCGAGCTTCTCGAACACTTTAATATTCCATTCCGGTGCTAATTCCTTCAATAGTGTACCAAGAGTGGCACTCATAATCCCGGCACCAATCAAGATCACGTCTGTTTTAGTTAGGCTGTTGCTCATTGTAACCATCCTTATAGGCTAGTATTTACTTAAGATTAACATATCCATGATTATCTGATAACTATAAAGTAGTAGGTGGTGACAAAAAAAGTGAGAAATTCGCCAGAAGGTACTAAAAAAAGACATATTTCCCGCGTCGCCGTCATCTGCATGTACAGACGCTTAATTAGACCAGTATATGAACCTAGCCGCGACCACGTGAATGAACTTGAATTGGATGCAGGCGGGGTTGAAGTAGTTAGGTCTTTGTTACAGCAGGAATGATGCTTTGCTTGATCAAGGTCCACCTGTCACGGGCATTCGTTGTGAATTCAGATGCAATAGCTACCACCAGACTCAGAGACGGAATACAGCAGATCAGATTCCCGCCATCACCGGCTGCAGAATAAGCATAAATTCCATCCTCTTCACGTAACCACCATAAATATCCGTATGTATTAGCGTTCCTTGCAACTGATTTTTCAACCCAGCTCTCGGAGATGATCTGGCGGTCTAGCCATCTGCCGCGATTCAGATAGAGAAGACCGAACCGTGCCATGTCACGCGGCGTCAGTGTTAATCCCCATCCTCCTGTAGAAATGCCGCTCGGATCATGGACCCAGCCCTTCACATTTCGTCCGAACAGATCATCGAACCCGAATGATTGCATTTCGTAATCTGGAATCGCTCTCATTCCAATCGGACTGAACAAATGCTCGCCCGCAAATTCACGGGCACTTCTCCCCGTGCTGCGTGAAATAATGGCCGACAGCAAGTGCGTGCCTGCAGTGGAGTACTTAAATGCTCCAATCTTCCCGTTCTCCCCCAAAATATCCAGCGTATATTTCACCCAGTCAGGCTGCATACACAGCTTATCCAGCGGTTCCTTCCAATCCTCGAATGAATAAGGCGCCGTCATGGTAAGCAGATGTCTTAGCGTGATCTCTTGCTTCTGGGAATCCAAATTCTCAGTTATATATTCGGGGAAGTAATCCAGCACCTTCTTGTCCTCATGTGGAATATACCCTTTGTCAATAGCGATTCCAACAAGCGCAGAGATGAGGCTCTTCGTTACAGAAGCTACATGATGCGTATCCTCTGGACCATGGCCATTGAAGTACCTCTCATAAGCGAGATATCCGTCTTTGATTATCACAATTCCATTTATATTGCTGTATTCGGATTGGATGATTGGTTCCAGCGCTAATAACTTGTCAGTGTCGGTTTCAAGGGCAGCAGGGCCAGCAGTCTGCCAAGATAGAGAAGGCCTTTCGTTGAACATAATAATTATCCCCCTATGACGTAAGAATTATCTTTTTTTCACTGGAAAATAAACTTCAGTTACCAGATCATCAGGCGCGGCGATGTGATCCGGATCACTCAGGTATACCTCATACGGTGATCTCACCAGCACGTAACCTTCCTGTTCAATCCACTCTGTCAATCTTGCAAAAACCGATGTTAATCCTGAATACGTGCCCTTTAAGATTGATTTCGCGCATAGACCGCCAGGTAAATCTCTAGTGCCTTTTACGAACTCCTGTATCGGGATAGCGAATTCGGTATCATTGCCGGATGGATCGTATTCCGGACTGTGATAGATTGTCATGGGGGTACCCAGCATGGTGAGCTTATCCGTTGTAATCCTTTTAAATAACCTGCCTAGAAAGGGTCCGTAACCCGCGTTATACTCCTCACCACTTATCTTCTGCCGTATAGACAGAATGTTCATAGGCGGAGTGTCCACAAGCTGTACGTCTATATCATTCAGGTATGACATCAGCGGTACGCCCTTCTCCAGACTTAGAATGTCCGCATTCATCTGCAGCAAAGTGTGTTCATATGCATGCAGCTTGTCCTGGATCTCCAATCTTTTGCGATGAAGGGCTGAGCGGATCACTTCTTCGAATGAATCTTCCTCCATCTTCAGCAGGCCCTTCATCTCCTCGAGTGAGAAATGATAGGACTTCAGCCGATTGATGAAGAGCATTCTCTTCATTTGTCTGACAGAATAGTATCTGTAAGCATTCTCGGGATTAATTACTTCCGGTTTAATTAATCCGATCTCATCATAATAACGAAGCGTCTTGGTTGACACTCCGCACATCTTAGAAAATTCTCCAATCGATAACAATAGTTCACCCCCAATCACGTACTGTGTACACTTCTACTTAACACCTTCCCCTAAGGGCAAAGTCAACCACAAAGATACAATCTGCCCATCATAGCTCAGTTATCGCGCCTTTGAACTGATCAAGCGTTAAATCTCCTGTGATGAGGATTCGATGCAGCTTGAATCTTCCCTGCTTCACATCTGCGGCTCCCGGCTCGGTGATGACAGCGAGCTGATAACCCGCCTTCTGAACCGCGTCGATAGAACGCCTATCATAGAAGCCATACGGATATGCGAATACGTCTGCTGGATGCCCTAATTTATGTTGTATTTCGTTCCTGGAATTGACCAGTTCCTTCATCTTCTCCTCATCGCTAAGCTTGGTTAAGTTGAAATGGGTTACGGTGTGTGATTGGGTATCTACCAAGCCAGATGACTCCATCGTGTGCAGCTGGTTCCATGTAAGCCTGCCCGGTGCGCCGATGCTTCCCGTTACCGCAAATATGGTTGCTTTCATACCTGTTCGGAGTAAAATGGGGTACGCCGCACTGTAGTTATCCTCATACCCATCATCAAAAGTAATGATAATCGGCTTGGGGGGTAAAGCTCGTCCGTTGTACCACCCCTCCCGAAGTTCATTGAAAGTAATCGAATGATATCCCTCATTCATCAAATAGGTCATCTGTTCTTCAAACCGGGCTGGTTCTATCTTGAGCGGATCCCCCTGATCACCGGATACCGAGTGATAAAGCAGAATCGGTACAGGAGAAGGGCCAGCTGCCCTACTCTGATCGAACAATTCTCCCCGCAGATTGCCGCTAAATAAGCATAGTGTAATCAAAGAAAGCCCAACAAGGTATGTTCTCATAAACTCACCTTTCAGAAGTTACTTTGCCAATAGGAAAAAGTCCATATCGCTAAAACAAGATACCTTCCACGTTATTTTCGGGGGGAAGGTATCCTGTACTGATGATCATTTCATGGATTCAGCTATTTTAATCATATCCTGTTTTGACAAATCTGCGCTATCCATCTCCATGTAAGTACCTTCCTGTATCCATCTCAGTACTCCGCCCTTAGAATTGTTAGCCCACGCTTCAAATCGCCCCTCTATTCCGTTCACATTTACAACGTCACCTTTGGTATTATAGGTAAAGTCTTCTTCATGAGTAGTGGTAGTTATTTTATCGCTCTTTATATCAATGTTAGTCACTTCTTGTTTTGTTTTATATCCCTTGGCCTTGTGTTGGGTGATTCCAAAAATATAGGTTCCTGATTTATCGAAATAATGGATTCTTAGTAAATTTACTGTTTTGCCAGGATCGAGCTTAGACGGTTCTTTTATTTCGAAGTTAAAGTCAGAGGACGAGGGTGTAATAACCCTGAAATCGGATTTGACCTTCTCCACGAAGGTGGGAGGTTGGATAGATGTAATTTCGTTTCCTGAGGTAGATCCAACCAGTAACAAAAAGCTTAGTACCAAGGTTTTAAAGAACACTACGTCTCAACCTCTCCTACAATTTTTTGCTGTAAGTATTGGCAGTGCTATATGGAATGAAATAAAGAAATGAAATTTTGGATTCTGGTAACCGCTTGTTGTGCTAAGAAATCGATCACGCAGTCTTAAGTTCAATCCATATAACTTTAACTTAGTTGTTTACAAGGACCAAAGATTCCATGCGTATGTAATAAAATAGTTTTGAATTCATAACTTCAATTGCTTCTTGTTCTGTGGCGATACATAATTAAATTAGTTACATTTAAAATGAAGGTAACAATTACCAGAACTGTTGCGGCGAAGGCAGCAACCCCATTGGTATCTATCAGAGCTGAAATATCTTCATTTCTTACCATAAAATAATATTGGTAGATCTGTGCCAGCAATGACACAGCACAAGAACACAGACTAATCATCAAATAGACGGCCCATCGGCTAGTACTCAGCTCCTGTACCCGAATGAGACTAATAATAGGTAATATCCAAGCAATAAAGCCTAGTACAAGACTAATGACATTAAGTTCACCGCTCATATGCATCCCCCTCTTCATACCTTTGATCAAGGTTAGCTTAACATAAAAATACCCTACCGAGAGACTTTTTTACAGTGTTCTCAGGTAGGGTACAGTATAAATATCCGAAAAACTTCATTGGGTCCTCGCCTAAATAATCGTTAAGTTAACAACCGTCCACCGTTGGTCTGAATAACCTCTTGATACCAGTAAAAGCTGTCCTTTTTGATTCGACGCAGCGATCGCTCATGGGTCTCATCCCGGTCAATATATACAAATCCATACCGCTTCTGGTACCCGTTCAACCAGCTGAGCACATCGGTGAACGACCAGCTGCAGTATCCGATTAAGTCCACCCCGTCACTAATCGCCTGCTGACATTGCATCAGGTGTGACTGGAGATAATCAATCCGGTAACCATCATGGATGGTATCATCCTGTTCAAGCTTATCAAATTCACCAAGTCCATTCTCAGTAATGAACACAGGTAGACCGTAACGGCTGGTAATCCGGCGCAGCCCAATCCGCAGTCCGATCGGATCAATGGCCCAATCCCAGTTGGACGTCTCCAGATTCGGATTGGATGCTGTCTTGAACAATCCGGGCATCCCGGTTGATTGATTACTTCCCTTTTGACCAGTGGTATTCATCTTCCCTTCAGCTACTCCACCTTGCGGATTATACTCATAGGTAAGGGTCTGATAATAATTGACCCCGATGAAATCGGGCTTCCCCTTACGAAGCATCTCGGCGTCTCCTTCCTCAAATACAGGCGCGAGCCCGTTCTCTTCCAGATACCTCAGTGGAATCCGAGGATAGTGTCCAAGGCAGTAGACGTCCAGCCACCAGAAATTGGTGAACTCCTCCGCGTTCTCAAATGCAAGCATATCCTCCGGCTTGCTTGAGGCAGGGTAGGCTGGAGAATACGCGAAGCTCGGCCCGATTAGACCTTCCGGCACATACTTGCGAAATGAGTCAATAACCTTGGCATTAGCGAGAAAGGCATGGTGATTCGCCTGGTAGAACCGTCTGCGATCCTTAACCCCCGGCGGATGCATAGCGGTAATGAAGCCATGGTTGGTATTATAATTCTGCTCGTTGAGCGACACCCAGTACTTCACCCTGTCTCCATAGCGTTTGAACAAAGTGATACAGTAGCGGTTGAAATCTTCAATAATCCGCCTAGATTCCCATGCACCATACTCATCCATAAGCGCCTGCGGAACATCCCAATGATACAGGGTAAGCACGGGCTCGATATTATGGGCAATCAGTTCATCGATCACCTGGTCATAGAATTTGAGGCCCGCTTCATTCACTTCCCCATGACCATTTGGATAAATCCGCGGCCAGCTGACCGAGAAGCGGTACGCTTTCAGACCCATCTCAGCCATGAGAGCAATATCTTCCTTATACCTGTGATAATGGTCCATGGCTACATCACCGTTGCTGCCTTGATAGGTCTTCCCCTCTATCTTCGTAAAAACGTCCCATACAGAAAGACCCTTCCCGTCCTCCTCCCACGCTCCCTCGATTTGATATGCAGCAGATGCTGAACCCCAAAGAAAGGCCTTCGGAAAAGGGCTTACATTGTCGTGAATCATCGATGTCCCTCCTTTTTCCCTGAATGCACATTTCTTATCTTCTTCTAAATCACTTATCTTTAACCAATCTCAATCACAATGCAAACCACTAAAGCGCAATGGGAGCAAGCTTCATTCGCTCCAAGGACAAAGTTAGACTGTCCGGGCTAACTTTCGAATTTCTTCACTAAGTCTGCCATTAACGGGATATACACGTTCCAAGTAGCTCAAGATATTAAGGGCCGATTCCGGAGTCCGGTTGTATCCAAGCATCATTTCTCCAATTAAAGCCCCAAACTTAGGGAATCGCCTTTCGAGACGTCTTTCATTGCCGAAGGGATCGGGATAATAGTCTTCTTCCTCCTCAAGCAGGTGCAGGACGGATAGAATAGAATCAATGGCATATCCTTGAACGAATCTCATGGCAGACAGCTTCTCTCCCCGGGCATATCGGCCGAGTCCGACATACAGATTGGTTAAAGCTTCGTTGAGTGAATAATCCAGCTGATCCTTTCTTATGCTCGGAATGCGTTCAGCGTTGTTATCCCCGATGATGAAGTGAGCTGCTTTGGGACTTCTCCAGACGACGCGAGCGGCCTTGTATGGAATATGCTTCAGTTCGCCTTCCTCGAACACCGCGAATTCACCATAAATACCATCCTGATACAAGAATTTGTAGCCGTCATCCGTATTTTTGAAACAATACTCAAGTGGCAGCACGTCTTCAAGCCAATCAAGCCGATCGATGAATCTCTGTTTGGCACCGGACTCAACAATAACGAAAAAGTCAAGATCCGAATACTCATCCATACGATCCAGCTCCTGACCGACAGAGCCCACACCAAGCAGAGCAAGTGCTCCTTCCTTTTGTTCAAGTGAACTTCCAATGTGATCTAGACGCTGCAGCAGTGTGTCCGGTTGTGGCATACCAATCTTCTCCTTATATGGATGCAAAAAAAAGGGCCCACCTCATTATGAATAACGAGGTTGAACCCTTTGGTTGCATGGCCTTTATTTGTATATATAAATATCATAATCTCACTGGGCGAGTCAACTCCCTATTTACTTCCCTCCCTTCTATATCGGGGATTTAGCAGTTGACGCATATAGAACCAGCTTAGCAGGGGAGCGCATCCAAGAACAACCAGCACCCAGGTAAGTGCAGACGGAGTTCTGCTGTAAGAGACTACCCCTATAAATACAAGCGTTCCAGCTATGCGACCGGCCATTAGACTCAGTTCACGCAGTACCACGAGCTCCACTCTCTTCTCGACATTACTGGCACTCGCTCCCATCAGGTCGAAGCCCGCGGATACCATGGGCAGTATATAGAGCGGCATGAACAGCGAGGTGCCTATTCCCCAGATCAGCAGTGTGCTATAACTGACCTGCCATAGCATTGGAAGGATTACGAGCACCAAAAGCACCGATCCAATCAGCATGCCTTTGTACCGATAACCCGGTTTGAACCATTTGCCGGCCAACCAGAAGCTTCCAAGTCCGACTGCAGATGTAATGAAAGAAAATTGTCCCAGCTTCGATTCCTGAGTTGTAGCGACATAGACAAGCAGATATATCAGAAAAGAGAAGACGCCCTCGCGCAGCCCTTGGGCAAATAAACCGGGTACGGCAGCCCGCCACGGGTCCCCCTGTCTGCCTAATCTGCGAAAAGGTTCCAGCCACTCGTAGGTTCCTTGCGCCTTGCGCTTTTTCAAGAAAAAGCTTAGCAGGACACTTACGCCGTAAATCACCAGCGAAATAGTGAAAATAATCCGGTAGCCCTGATCGTCCTCTAATCTCGATATGATCCAGCCGGATAACAAGGGACCCGCAATGCCGGTAACAGATCCGAGCAATCCTACCCATCCGTTGAACAAATCACGATTCCCCGCATCGGTCACTTCAAAGTAGACCACGTTGAAAGCAAGCCAAAAAAGTCCCAGTGCGGTTCCCAGCAATATGCCCAGCGGCCAGATATAATTTACGGCTTCTTTTCCTGCCCACAAAACCAGCAGATAAAATAGTCCCGTCACGGCGGTTCCCATACGCAGCGCATTCATCTTGTTGTGCTCCTTTACCCACTTTCCCGCCACCCAGAAGGTGAGGCCGAGTGCAAGCTGCTGACTAATGGTGAACCAGCCGATCATGCTGTAATCCTGCCTGCTTTTCCACAAATATACATTCAGGAACGTTCCCGATAGCGCTCCGGCAAGCACAAACAGTCCATTCACGCTAAGCAGCAGAATGGACTGTTTGTTAAGCGATATCTTCATGGTAACCCCCCTTTTCACTGAAGCCTTGATCCTTCTCCGGAATAATATGCCCCATCTCCTGAAATTTACGCTGGTGCTTTAGCAGAAGAAAGTGTATTATGATTACCTGTTGGTTTATTTTTAGTTCAAATTCTTAATTATTCATGAAAAAGGGGTTAATTCAACATGACCAGACATAAATTAGGCTTCTGGATTCTTACCGCTCTTGTTGTCGGGAACATGGTCGGTTCAGGCATATTCATGCTGCCTCGGTCTTTGTCGGAAGCGGCGAGTCCGCTAGGGGTTATTCTTGCCTGGGCTGCAACCGGACTTGGAGTACTAACGCTTGCCCTAGTCTTCGGGAGTCTCGCGGTCCGCAAGCCAGAGTTAAGCGGGGGTCCGCAAATCTATGCGAAAGAGCTGTTCCGGGAAGGGTCGCACGGCTCATTATTGGCTGGGTTTATGTCCACCTGGGGATACTGGGTCGGCAATATCGCAGGTTTTGTAGCGGTCATTACTACTTTTGCCAGCTACCTGTCCACCTTCTTCCCTGTTCTAACCAGTAACCGGGTATGGATTGACCTTGGGGGCTTCACGCTAAAAGCAGGGAATGCCTTGACATTCCTTGTCTGCTCAGTGCTGCTGTGGGGAACGCACGCCATCTGTCTCAAAGGAATGAACAGTGCCGGACGGTTGAATTTTGTGGCCACGGCAACCAAGGTCATAGGCTTCGCCCTATTCATTGTCATTGCTCTCTTCGCTTTTCAGCAGAGCAATATTGGGCCTATGCTGGCTCCGCGGACGAATGAAAGCGGCGAGTCGATGGGTCTGCTCTCCCAGGTTAACTCTGCTGCAATTGCCACGCTGTGGGCCTTCATTGGTGTTGAGTCGGCCATGGTCTTTGCCGCCCGTGCCCGCCGCAAGCAGGATATCCGTTATGCAACGATCGCCGGGCTGCTTATCTCGATCGTTCTGTATGTCGGGATCAGTATTCTGACTATGGGTCTGCTTACGCAGGATCAGCTCATGTCTTCCCAGAATCCGCTCGTAGACGGCATCTCCACTGTACTTGGACCCATAGGCGGGAAGATGCTGGCCGGTCTTGGACTGATCAGTCTGCTTGGATCCACGATCGGATGGGTTCTGCTAAGTGCTGAGGTACCTTTTCAAGCGGCCAAGCTTGGGGTCTTCCTCCCGTCTTTCGCCAAGGAGAACAGCAAGGGCATGCCCAAGGTATCCCTGTGGATCTCCAACCTGCTGGGTCAGCTGCTGCTGCTGTCTACCATCTCCGGCTCGATCTCGGCAGCTTTTAACTTCATCATACACATAGCTACGCTTGCTTATCTTGTTCCCTATTTGATTGCTTCCCTCTATCAACTTAAGCTGGCCTGGACAGGTGAGACCTACTCGCTGCGCAGAGAACGGGTAACGGAAGGCATTCTTGCAGCCTTGGCAGCCATCTACTCTTTATGGGTAATCATAGCCGGTACGGCCGATCTCCTGACGTTCGTGCTTGGACTTGCGTTGATTGTCAGCGGCATCCTGTTCTACCCTCTTCTGATGAAATACCGCAAGATGAATAAGCAAGCATAGCTGAGAGTAAGGCTAATGCTAGTATGGCCAATCATAACAATGCCCCCTATCTGACCAAGCTCAGAAGGGGGCATCGCTGTATCACCTTTATACGAATGTACGTGTCTCTGTTAGCCGTGTAGCTTTAGCTAAATAGCTGGCTAAGCCAGGCACAAGCCTGATAAGTCCTGGATATAGACGATTGGCCTTGGTGAAAGCCAGCCTTTGTATAATCCTTGCTCTCCGGAGCAGCTGTCTGAATTCGCGGTCCGCATCTCTACTGTACTGGTCCTTCCATCCGCTCAAGCTTAAATGTCCCCTTAGATATCTATCTGCGGAGCGGGCGCATAACAAAGCTGAACGAAGGGCAATGGACATGCCGTCTCCGCATAGCGGCGGTAGTACAAGCAAGGCATCCCCAATGTGCGGGAAGTCCGACCACGGCTCAGGCACGCGAGACAGGCGGACAGGTGCAACGGAGACCTGCGTGCCTGGAACTGGTGAACCTTCCGCAAGCCGAGCCGCCAGCTTCGCATGGGTACGCGAGACCCCTTCCAGAATATCAGTTACAGATTTGCCAAGCTTCTGAACGGCATCAAGAGTTAATAAAGCAGCCGCATTGGCAAGTCCATTCTCTATAGGCGAAATACCGACATACCCTCCTTCACAGAAATACATCTCGACCTGGGAAGGAACGTGAATGCCGCTATAGTGGGATTTGACCCCTACATATACTTGCTCGCCTTCTCTTGATTGTGAATGGGATACGCCCCGCGGCCGCTTGGTTCCAAATGCGCCGATCACAGCCTTTGCCTGATACCGGGCCTCCACTCCCTCTTGACGGGTAATCACCTCATATGAATTGGTGTCAAGCTTATGGATGTCTGTAACTACCACATTTGTAACTATATCAGCCCCTGACTCAGACGCCTTCTCATGAAGGAGCTGATCCAGCGTGTAGCGGCTGATCCCTGACGCGCGTCCGGGTAGGGGAACCTCAAACTCTCCACCGTGCGGCAGGATAATGTGGGCTTTGTCCATGGAGCTGGGTTCAGCTCCATGTCTATGCGGATTCACACCCAGATATTCGAGCATCTCCCTGGTCTCCGGGGACATGAACTCACCGCAAGTCTTGTGCCTGGGGAAGCTCAGACGGTCCAGTAGAAGAGTCTTGTGTCCTTGCCTGGTAAGCTCAAGGGTACAGCTGCTTCCAGCAATCCCTGCCCCTATAACAATCGCATCCACCTGCTTCAGCATATGAGATCACCTGCCTTTAATATGGCTTATGTTCAGATCCAGCCTTGGGAATGACAACACAATACCGGAATAAGGGCTTCCAATCGTATGTTAACGTGCCATGGTTAAGCTGTGTTTTTAATTCCTGCCAATCCCTGGCCTTGAACCCTTTGGCAACAGACAGCGGGCCGTCATGACGGATATATCGATTGCGCGATATCATCCTTGTCATTAACCACACTGCGGTATAAGATACCCGGTGCCTGTGAATATCGTTAATTACGACCCCGTATTTCGAAGCCTTAAGCATATGGAATACCATATCAATCAGCTCATCACCATCGAAATGGTGGAGGAACTGCGAGCCGGTTACGATATCGGCAGACCCCTCTGCTAACTCCTTGACATTGCCCTGCCATACCTCAACCCTTGGCTCTTTCTGGAACAACCGTCTTGCTTCATCACAGGCTTCTTTGGTCATATCAACAAGGGTGATATGCATGGAGATACCTCGCTGAGCAGCCCACTTCAGGAGCTTGCTATTGATATCCCCCGAACCTGCGCCCACATCCAGAATGCTGAGTGACGCGGGTCTGCCTTTCAGTATCCAGAGCTTCTCTACACCATGGAGAACAGGTCCTGCAGCGGGAAAAATGGTATTTAGCCGCCTCAAATGCTGCAGGGCTTCACTCAGCTCTTCTCCTCCCATGGAGAAGTCGTCCATAAGTTCATCTTCCTGTGCCCGCTCCCGCAGCGTTCTAAAGAAGGGCATGATCCTGCTCCTTGACTGCTACCGATTGAGCCGGCATATAAGTGAAGCGCATAAGCTCCGCGGTCAGGCCTGGCCCGAACGCCATGGCTACCCCTTCCGATCTGGCCTGATCCAGCGACTTCATATCTTCGCGCATGGCATGAAGTACAAAGATAATTGTCACGGAGGACACATTGCCAACGGTTCTAAGTATCTCCCTGCTGTATTTTGTCTGATCACCAGTCAGGTTCATAACTTCTTCTACCGAGTCCACGATGCCCCGTCCACCCGGATGTATGGCCCATAGCTCTGGAAGCTCATCCCCTTCGAGCAGTGAAGCAAGCTCAGTCTCCAGGTGTTCACCAAGCAGCTTCGGAATGCGTGGCGACAGATACAGATCATATCCTGTATCCCCCACTTCCCATGTCATATCTTCAGTTGAGTCCGGCAGCAGCACCGAATAACCTGTTCCCAGGTCCAGGTAATGCCGATGGTGAGGCTCAGGGCTCCCAATCACACAGGCTGCGGCGGCATCACCGAAGAATGACGCTGCGAAGAGAGCCTCCCTCTCTTTGGCTGGCTGAAAATGCAGACTGCACAGCTCCACACAGACCACCAGGACTTGGGATCCGGGAGCACCCTGAACAACGTCCCGCGCCATTTGAATCGCTTTAAGCCCTGCGGCGCATCCTTGGAATATGAGCGGAAGCCGGTTAGTCCGCGGCGATAATCCCAGCTGGCGAATCAGCATTACATCTAAGCCGGGCAGATATTGACCGGTACAGCTGACAGTAATAAGGTGGGTAATACTGTCCGGCAATATCCCGGCGTCATTAATTGCTGCCTGGGCTGCTTTCAACCCCAGCGGGGCCGCCTCCCTTTTGTATGTATCCATTCTGTCTTGAGTGGTAGGAATATCGGATGGGTCGCCTTCAGGCAAATAACGGCATTCCTCTGGAGAGCCAAGGAAGGCGGGTTCACAGGTATAACGTGTCTCTACTCCGCACGACCGGAATACTCTTCTGGCGAAGCGGGCAAGGTCCGGACTGTCCTGCAGGGAATGAGCAATGAATTCGGCAATATCTGATTGTGCAATCGAATGAACCGGCAATGCCGTTCCAATCCCCAGAATAGCAGCCTGGGAAGTGCTGATCGTTGACGTCATGTATTAACCTCCTGATAAAAGTGGGAAATACCGGGGTAAAATAGTATTCCTATAATAAGATAACCCGTTCACACCAAGCTGTATCCAATCAGACTGGAATTAGTCAAAAAACAAAGCGGCTGCCGATAGATATCAGCAGCCGCTCATGTTCAATGTGAAGCTAATGTGTAGTATGTTCCGCATCATACTCGCGAGATAATTCCTTCAGCGATTTGATTTTACCATGGGGATGTACTTGCTGCTTGCGTGACTTCCAGGCAGCTTCTTGTCTTCGCTTCTGATCAGCCATTACAGGTATCCTCCTCTTGGCTTGCGCGTGATCTACTACATCGTTAGGATGGTGCTTAGAGCTATAAATCATGCGTAAATCACGCATACAATTATTATTCGTTCACCCTCGGATGTCCAAGGTCATCAATCTAAGCTTAAACTTCTTATCCTTGGATAGACGATAACCTTGGCTGTTGCTGCGCGACCCTTGTATGAGACCGTTATAGTTGCCTCTCCAGGACCAACCGCAACAATTTCACCCGTATTTCTGTCCACCCAGGCAACATTAAAGTTATCAGAATAGGTCTGTACAAACTCCTGCCGGGGATCAACCATTTCATTACTTCCGTTCGGCTGTATGATTGAAAATCTCATATCCAGCCGTTCGCCTGGCATCAAGCTGTATTCTTCCGAATCCACAGTAAACTTGTAATTGTGTTTAAAGGACGTCACATGAGCAGTCGCGACTTTACCTTGGTACATCGCCGTAATTGTAGTTGTGCCCGGTACACTGCTATATAACTCATACATGCCGTCATGGATAGAGAATAAGACAATATGATAAGAATATGTACTTAATATTGCGTCCGAAGTTACATCTCTGACTACGCCATCCTTTCCTTTAGCAGTTACTCTGAATTCCAAGGGTCTCTCAGGAACAACACTATACTCATCTGAATCGAAATTTAGTTCTAAGTCAGCTGGGGGATCTCCTACCACCCGGACCTCTGCTCTAGCCATCTTCATTCTTACAGGGTTATATCCATATATATAGATGGTTCCTGGATTAATACCCTCTATTGTGCCAAAATTATCAATCTTTGCAATATGTGGATTATCAGATACTAGATTTGAAGCTACAGTTACATCCTCATAACCATTATTCCCTTTTGAGTAAAGTATGGCATTAATTTTTTCTCCCAGCTTCACTTCATAGACGTTCTTAGAGAACTCCAAGTTGAAACTGCTGCCGGGAGCTTCTGCTTGTGCTGCATTCAAAGGTTCATGAATCCAAACCACACTTATACCAACCAAAGTCATAAAGATGGCTATCATCTTTCTCCAGAATGAAGCTGCAGTTGGCCGTATCAACATTTAATCACTCCTCGTTTTTTTCTTCGGCTATCATAGCAATTTCAGTTTAAATAATAAAAAGGATGGAACAAATAGGAAGAACTTATTATTTCGCCAGACCAGAAAATGGGAGTATTTCACCATATACAAAAACCCTCCGGCACCAATGTCTAAGTCAATCCATAAAAGCTGATGACTTTTAACACAAATTACCGTGAGGGTTTGTAATTTTTCACTAAGTCTAAATCCTTAAGCCTACAGTACTTTCTCTAGAAAACTGATCGTACGCTCGTGCTTGGGATTACCAAATACTTGCTCGGGCGGACCTTCCTCCACAATATATCCCCCGTCCATGAAGATGACACGGTCGGCAACCTCGCGGGCGAAGCCCATCTCATGCGTGACAATCATCATGGTCATGCCTTGGCGGGCCAAGTCGTTCATGACACCAAGCACCTCACCGACCATCTCAGGGTCCAGTGCCGAGGTTGGCTCATCGAACAGCATAATATCCGGATTCATCGCGAGCGCTCTGGCGATGGCTACACGCTGCTTCTGCCCACCGGACAGCTGGCTTGGAAAGGCATCGGCTTTGTCGGACAGGCCAACCTGATCCAGCAGCTTCAACGCCGTGGAGCGAGCTTGTTCCTTGGACTGCTTACCTAGCTCTGTAGGAGCGAACATGATGTTCCGGAGCACGCTGAAATGCGGGAACAGGTTGAAGTGCTGGAATACCATGCCGATATTCTCGCGAACCTGGTTGATGTCCGTCTTGGGATCGTTAATGTTCCGGTTGTCAACAATGACTGTACCGGCTGTAATATCTTCCAGCCTGTTAATGCATCTAAGGAAGGTACTCTTGCCTGACCCCGATGGGCCGATGACACAGACGACCTCTCCCTCCTGCACTTCCATATCAATTCCTTTTAGAACCTGGTTGGCTCCATAGCTTTTTTTAAGACCTTCTACCTTGATTTTACCCATGGCGCACCTTTCCTTCCAGACGGCTCGAGATTTTGGTCAGTATGGTGATGACAACTAGATACATGACGGCAACCGTGAGCCATATATCGAACGAAGCAAAGGTTCTGGCAATGACAATCTTCCCTGATTGCGTAAGCTCTACTAGACCGATTACCGATAGTATAGAGGTATCTTTCAGCGTGATTACCAGCTGGTTGATGAATGCGGGAATCATGATACGGACCGCCTGCGGAATAATGATTTTGAACATCGCCTTCCGGTAAGGCAGACCCAGAGATCTGGCAGCCTCCATCTGACCGCGGTCAATGGACTGGATACCACCTCGGATAATCTCCGTCACATATGCCCCCGCGTTAAGGCTAAGCGTCAGAATTGCTGCCAGGAACATCGGCATCGTGAAGCCTAAGGCTTGGGGAATCCCGAAATAGATGAAGAATGCGAGTACAATCAGCGGAATTCCGCGGAACAGGTCGACAAATACAGTTGCAATACCCCGAAGGAATTTATTCCGGCCAACCTTCATGAAACCAAAGATTAATCCCAATATGAATGCAAAGAATAGGGAGATAAGCGTATACAGGAGTGTCTTGCCAAGTCCCACAAAGAGCGCTGGCAAAGAGCTCTGAATCAGCCCCCAGCGGCTTTGGTTCGCAGGTACGAGAGCATTCTCACCAAGATACTTATCAAGTATCTTCTGGTACTCCCCGCTCGCACGGAGGTTCGTGAGGCCCGCATTGAATTTATCTAGCAGCTCCTTATTCGCGCCCTTACTTACGGCAAAACCATAAGAGGCACCTTTCTCCTTATCCGTGACCGTCTTGAGTCCATTGTTTTGTTTCACTCCGTAGGCAAGAACTGGATAGTCATCAAAACACGCAATTGAATTCCCGGTATTAACATCATTGTACATTTGAGCCGAATCATCAAAAGGCACGATAGTGAAGCCATACTTGGATGCGACAGACTCAGCGAAGGTGTAACCCTCTGTCCCCGTCTTTACGGCCACCTTTTTCCCTTTGAGGTCTTCATAGTTCTTAACCTCGTCATTGTCTTTCCGAACGGCCATGATCACGCCAGAGTCGAAGTAAGGGTCCGAGAAGTCAAACTTCTGTTTGCGCTCCTCCGTAATGCTCATACCAGCAATTACGCCATCTACCTGATTTGACTCGAGCGCCTGGACAGCCGCGTTAAAGCCCAAGGATTTGATCTCGAACTTGAAATTCTGATCCTTGGCTATGGCTGCCAATAGATCCATATCAATGCCTACGAACTTGCCATTCGCATCTTGGAATTCAAATGGCGCAAACGTGGTATCTGTACCAATTTGATAAATTTTGTCTGAGGCTTGAGCTGCCTCAGCATTCACTGTCCCGGCCGGAATGCCCGCTATAATCAGGAAGAGCAAAGACATAAAAATTAAGAACGTCCGCATTGTTTTCATTTAAGTCCTCCTCTTGTTGTTCAACCACATCTTATGAATGTTACCCAATAATCATTCTTTGCTAAACAGGCACCTGAGAATTCAGAACTTATCCGATGATGTCAGGTATGACAAACATCATAAAAATCAGCCTTATCGAAAATTTATAACATAGAAATGAACATATTACTACTTCCAAAATATTGAGGTAAAAACAATTTTTCGCTGCTAATTCTCCTCAGCGAGAAACAAGCCCCTTTTTCAAGGGACTTCTTTCTTGGATATTATTATGAATTTTTCATATGATGAACGTTGCTGTTGATCAGGCTGCCTTCCGGCGCGCATGCCTTGTGCCAAGGCTCAAGTTCAACTTCTCGGAGAATATAAGCATGGCTGCCGCGCAGATCAAGATATAGAAAGGGAATATGCTAATGCTCAAGCTGGAAGCTAGCATCCCCAGCAGCGGTGGCATGAATGTGCCGCCTGTATAGGCCAATGCCATCTGATAGCCCATGATGGTCTGAGCATGCTTGTTCCCAAAACGCACAGGAGTTTCATGCAGCATACATGGGAAGATGGGAGCGAGTCCTAATCCGATGATCATCAACGCGGCTAATGAGAATGCCGCTGGCAAAGGCAGCACAAGCAGAATCGCTCCGATCAGTGCAGTCACCTGTCCTCCTAGGATAAGATTCCGGTTACTGACCTTGAAAGTGATAAAACCTGTAATGAAACGCCCAACTGTAATCCCTCCGTAATAGATGGAGACCCAGCTAGCAGCTTCAGCCGCAGTCAGCTTCTTGAGGCCTACCAGAAAGCTGCTTCCCCATAAACCAATGGTAGCTTCGACACCACAGTACAGCAGAAAAGTAACCATGGCCAGCTTGACTCCTCTGATCTGAATCGGTTTCGTAGAAGGGGTGAGTGACTCGTCAGCTTCGATATTATTACCGGTTCGCTCTCCTTCTTCAGAGGAATTGGCCTGGCTCCTGCTTGCCACACGGTCCCATAAAGGAAGTGATACAAATAGGATGATAATCAAAAGTCCTTGTATACCCGCAACAGCGAGGTATCCTTGTCTCCACAAATTCTGCCCCGTGATGAATTGGGCCATGATAACGGGTCCCAGGGTAGCCCCCACACCCCAGAAGCAATGCAGCCAGCTCATATGGTGGGCTTTGTAATGAGCCGCAACGTAGTTGTTCAACCCAGCGTCAACAGCCCCGGCGCCTAATCCTAGCGGAATTCCGCACAAGATAAGCCAGATCAGCGAGGGAGAGATGGCAAATCCCGCTAATGCACCCGCTGTCATTATGCAGCTGACCAAGGTCACTTTTCCGGTACCAAAACGCCGCAGCATAGCTCCGCTAATCAGACTGGATACAATGGTTCCACCTGCAATAACCATGAACAACATACCCGCCGTCTCCAGCGGCGCTCCTAGACTGTAGCGCATGACCGGCCATGCCGAGCCCAGAAGAGAATCTGGCAGCCCCAAGCTAATGAAGGCCAAATAGATAATAATTAGAAAAAAAGTAGCCAATTAATGCCTCACCTCTAACTGTTATAATTAAGTATTTACTTCCGATACCATAAGCCCGATCCCCAGTGTCTGCAGTCCAAGCAAATAATCCTGTGTCCAGTCACTGGATATCAATTCCGGAAGAGTCTGCTCAGGTATGTAGATGGCGCTTCGGGCAGCAATCTGGCTAAGCATAACCGGATTCACCTCATCCTGAGAGAATATGATTGAATGAGGATTAACAATTGCAGTGAACGCAGCCACCAGACGGCTGATCGCGTCTATCCTTTGACTGATAAGCTGTGTCTGGTCCTGTTCGCCACTAGGATTCATAGCTTGCTGGAAGTTCCGCTCGTCATATAGAGGGATGAAGGATACTTCCCCCGAGAAAGATGTACTCCCCCGCACCAGCTCCCCATTAATCATAATTCCCGATCCCGGTCCGTTCTGACCGAAGTACAGATAAATGAGTGATGGCCGATCCAGTATCCGCTTAGTATCTCGATATCCTAGAACTGCGGCATTCATATCATTCTCTACAACGACTGCAACCGGCAGCTTCTCCTCCAGATACTGCTTAAGGTCCACGTTCTGAAACGGCTCAAAGTCGGGTATATAGAGAATGCGGCCATGATTCACCACACCGGGGACTCCGATAGCTACCGTCCGGATCTTCGGATATTTGGATATAATCTCTTCGATTTGTCTTGCCAGATCATCCAAGTCATCTGTCAGAACACTTGCTGATACTCCTTGTTCCTTGTTCTCACCCTTGCAGTTGAAGACCGTGTAGTGCGTCTCCTTCTTCTCAAGATAGATGGCTAAGCCCAGCATATATTCAGGATTGTAAGCATACCGCTTCGCCCTTCTTCCCCCGCTTGATTCGTCCATACCGGCCAGAATGATCTCCCCGTCCTGCTCCATTCTTGAAATAAACTTGCTTATAGTCGGGAAGCTGACACCCAACTCTGATATGAGCTCGGCCTTGGTTGCACTTTCAACCTGAAGAAGCTTTGTACGTAGATCTCGTAGAATCGCCTTCTGAATCTCTCTTGGATGGGTAGTCAAGTCACCCAAATTACCACCACCTATAGTGATTTGTCCGAACTTAATTAACGTGTTAAATAAGTCACCGTGATAATAGCAGAATTTAATTTCACGTGCAAGGTGCCTTACCCGAAATATTAATGGATTGACTATGTTAAAATATGGATGTATTTAGAGACAATTTTCTAAAAGGAGAGGATTATTATGGACCATTACTTGTTCGATCAATTGAAATTTGTACGAGGTGCTACAATTAATCAGGTAAAAGCGATGAGCGAGGATGAGGCGCGTACTGTACCGCGTGGACTCAACAACAATATTCTGTGGAACCTGGGGCACATTCTTCTTGTTCATGAAAAGTTCTCTACTGTTATAACAAATGAAAAAGTGGAGCTGCCACTGCATTTTACTGAAATGTTTGCTCCTGGAACTAAGCCGGACAACTGGGGAACGCAAGTACCAGACTTGGAAGAGATATTGCTATTGCTGTCTCAGCAAATTGAACGGATTGAGCAGACCCTGGGGAACCGTCTGGACGAAGAAATCAGGCCACCCAAGGTTACTTCGTCGGGTCTTAAGATATCTACAGTAAAGGAATGCCTAAGTTTCTGTCTGTATCATGAAGGCATGCATTTTGCAGCGATTAAAGCTATTAAACAGCTGTTATAGTATCATGAGTATTATGGGCTGGAAAGCAACATTGAAAATTAAAATAAGCTGCCTAGGCAGCTTATTGCATCTTAGCTTATTGGTTATCAGAACCTAAGGTGGATAACTGCCACTGTACACCGAACTTGTCGGTAACTTGTCCGTATAACGGACTCCAGAATGTCTCCTGCAGCGCCATATCAACCTTGCCACCGTCCTGAAGCTTCGCAAAGACTTCTTCAGTCTTCTTGGCATCGTTAAGAATTAAAGCGATCGTCACTTGTGAACCAAGCTGATAAGGTAATCCCGGGAAGTTATCGGACAGCATGAGATCCATATTGCCCACCTTCAGATGTGCGTTCAAGACGAGATTCTCGGCTCCCGGCGGGGTAGGATGCTCTGGATTCTCAGGCAAATCCCCAAAAGTCTGTACAGCTACTACTTGGGCATCCAAAGCAGCTTCATAAAATTTCACAGCTTCTTGTCCATTTCCATTCGTTACTAGATAAGGATGCATTCCTACGATCATACCGCACCTCTTCTAAATTATTTTGGAATACAGAACAGACATTCCTATCTTATTTTACTGTATTTACCATAGAGGTGCAAGCTTTGCCTGTCGTTGCTGCTGTGCGCATCCGCTATTATTTATATTTCCTTAGCATACCGTTCATCGGGAATTTTAGTCAGAACTACATACAGACTGGATGGTTCGCTTCCCGTATTGGAATAGGAGAACATCTCTCCCCCATCCACATGAACGACATCTGATTTGGAGACCTGAACCACATTGTCGTCAACTATCATTTCGCCGCTTCCCTCCACCACCATAAGATATACATCCGCTCCTGGATGCTTATGGGCGGGCAGGGATTGGCCTGGCAAGAAATGAAGCATGAATACGACATTGTCCCCTTGCTTGAACAGGATTTTCTTGGTGAACGAATCATCGCGGAATTCCGTATGCTCGGCTATTGTTTTCTTTTCCATATTAATACCCTCCTAAATTTCATTCGTGCTCTTGTCCAGGATAACACACATCATCCGGAAATGTTCCGGGTCTAGCTAATGTACTACCAAGGGGCAAACGTGTCTAGCATAAAGCTCACTTTTTCTTACAAACTACAACGTATATATATGTAGAACACTCATGTACATCTCGAAAATCTTCAAGACGGACGCAGCATGCAATTCCCTTTCCCCAGTCCTGTGATAGTTGTCAGTAAGTCTACTCAGTGCGTACTGGCTGGCAATAACTTCGAGGAACACCTCAATTAGTAATATTTAGGATTAAACTGGACAAAGTTCAGTAAAACAGAATCTACATTTTTCAAAATACATGTGTACTGATTTTAGATAGTAGTATGCTAATGCGATGTCTTTCAAACAGCATTTGAAAAGAACTACACGCTTATCTTTTACCAATAAAGGTAGGTATATGTTATTCCTAAAGTTATCTACAAACAAGGCTACCCGCTTTCTTGAGTAGCCTTGTCATTAATCATTTTTAAAAATAATTATCATATATTTCCCGATTTCATTTTATTCGGTAGAACACTTATACTTATTCATTCATTAGTAGATTCTCTGTTTTTCAGTAAAAAATCAGAGAAGTAGATATTTGGTGTTCTAAGTCGTTAGAGAACTGAAACTTAACGAGCACGAACAAGTGTTGTTTCAAAATAAGCAATCGAATATATAGTCAATTACTTTAAGTTAAAGAGATACCCATGTCAAAGTTTTTGTAACCCACCAAGCTACAGTCTCAGACATACCTAATGCAAGACAGCCTTGATAGATAGCATCTTCAACAGATCCAGTAAAGTGATCAATGGTATTAAGCAGTGCAGCAAAACCAGCTGTACCCCCAATTGCATCTTGAACCCCTGATGGGAGTTTATCCCAACCTGCTTTTAATAATTTGATAACTGCGGTAAATTTTCCTTGAGTTGTAATGGTATTTGGATCACTTTGTTCTATAAGCTTGCCGTTTCGGTCATAGGCTACACCATCAATTAAATAAACCCCGGATGATTTTGTTAACAACAGTTTTTTAATCTCACTAACTGTTACCCCTAATTCTTTTAACTCATTGATATTGGGGGAAACTTTTTCTACTATAGACGGTACTTCGGTTCTGAAAGATGATGTATTGTATTCCTTTTTATTTATTGCATCTGCAAAAACACTAGTACCAATTCCAATTGATCCGAATGCAATAACAGAAGACAAAGAAGCAATCCATATTCGACTGACTTTTTTCACCTAATCCATCCCTCTTTCCAAATATAGTATATAAAAACCAAATTATAGCATTAAAATTTCTATTAGTCTACTTAATTTACTATATTATACAAAAAAGTTACTATATATTCGTACCGGCATGGTAGCCTTTGACAATCAAGTATTACTGAGATCAGCTATTCAAACCATTACAATCTACTCACAATGCATATTTTTTGTTTCTATTCCGCCAACAATAACTCACAAACAAAGAAATGGCCCGATTTCCAAGATAACTAGGAATCGCGCCAGTGCTTTGCATTTCATTTTGCCTATACTTCAAATTACAACCGCTTCTCAAAATATAAATTACTCCATAACTCCGATAGAATAGTTGTTATTATTAACAATGACAGGGTTAGAACAATCCAGACAAAGGTCGGCTCCCTGAATATTGCAAATAGTATAATAAACAATACTTTGAGCAAAAAGATGGTATATTGAACTATTCGGAACGATAATGCGCTACTCTTATCACTAACAAGCTGATTCCGTTCATCTAGCTCCTCAATATTTGACCTGTAAACAAAAGATCTTGAAAGACTGTTTCGGAGTTCGAAAATTGAAATCATAAGAATAATTGGTATCAAAATTAATAACTTTAAGTTGAAACCTTTAATAATTAGCGAGGCTATTCCTATTATTGCGATCAATAATAAAATTCCGCCAATTATAAATTTCCTCTTGCTATAAATTTTCATACTCAACATCCTCCAATTCTTTATTTTGCTTTAAGCAGAATAAATCTTCAACTGAAGTATCAAAAAAACAACTCATACGATAAGCTAACATAATTGATGGCTTGTATTGGCCCTTTTCTAGAGAAATAATTGTTCTCTGAGATACATACACTGCTTCCGCTAGTTGTTTTTGAGTTAGGTTAAGAATGTTTCGATATTCTTTAACACGGTTTATCATAAATTCCACCACCAATTATGAAGCGAATTTCATATGAAACACGCTTCATGCGAAGTATACTTCATACTGTAACTGGTTTGTTTCATCTTCGCAACCCTTATTATTGAATTTTAAATATTTATTTCCAGTTGTAGTCGCTGTGAAGTCAAAAAAGAGGTTGGGGGAGATTGTCCTTTTTTCTAAGCGTAACAGAATCTCTGTATGTCCTGAGCCAGGGGCTTGTGAAGCTTACCAAGATTACGGTGAATGTTAACTATATAGGGTGACTAGAAAAGTTGAACTTATCTAAATAGAAGTTTAAAGTTAGGTTACAGCCCGCTAATTTATTCTATCTAAATCTTGGTTAAGGAGAGATGAGAGTGAAGCCAACCTTTGAACATGATTGGAAGCAGGATTACATAGAGGCCGTCATTTTCGATATGGACGGTGTGCTCGTCGATAGTGAACCTATCTATTTTGATATCGAACGTGCCTCCTTCGCTCATTTTGGTGCCTTTCTGGATGATGAAGAGCACCATGGCTATGTGGGCACGACTTTGGAGACGATGTGGCAGCGTGTCCTGGACAAGCATCAGCTGAATTTCACATTGGAGGAAGTTCTCAATCACCATAATAGTAATGTAATCAAGATCATGACAGATCATCCTGATCTGAGGCCTATGCCTCAGTTAGAGCGTTGGTTGGATTGGCTGGCGGAGAATCAGATTCCAGTAGCAGTTGCCTCCTCTTCCCCCAAAGTGCTGATCGACTTGATTATGAACAAGACTGGCCTTGGACGTTATTTCAGCATCAGAGTGTCCGGAGAGGATGTCGCTCACGGGAAGCCCGAGCCGGATATCTTCCTTCAAGCGGCAGATCAGCTTGGCATCAAGCCTTCGGCCTGTCTCGTCATAGAAGATTCACGCAACGGGGTAAAAGCAGCCAAAAGTGCAGGAATGCGCTGTATCGGCTATAACAATCCCGGTTCTGGTAGTCAGGACTTATCTCTAGCGGATCTGCAGATCACGGGATATGAACAGCTATGGAACCTGAGAAATGAGCTGTTATTCAGCTCCTGACCGATTCGTCCACAGTTCGCCATGTGTGCTAACTTTGCACCTTAAACTGTTCAAGTTCTTTATACAACAAGTGCCCTCTCCGGCGGAGAAGGGCACTCTTAATAGCTGGAACACTAATATATAGGAACTTTATGCTTAACTGCCGAGGAATTCAATCAGTGCTCTGTTGAACTCATCCGCATGCGTTGCATTGAGGCCATGCGGTCCGCCTTCTATAACAACGAGCTTACTTCCTGAGATCGCTTTATGGCTTCTCGCCCCGCTGACTTCAATAGGAACGATGGCATCTGCATCGCCATGAATTATGAGCGTAGGAATATTGAACTTCGCCAAATCTTCCCGGAAATCGGTATAGCTGAACGCTCCGATACAATCAAGTGTTCCTTTTGGAGAAGCAGACGCTGCAATATCAAGGTTATACTGCCGGAATGGCTCGCTTACCAGATCCGTTCTGTCTCCAGCTGCGAAGAATCCCTTGGTAAAGTTGTCGAGAAAGGCCAGACGGTCGCCACGTACTCCGTTCTGGAAGTCCTGAATCGTTGCATCGTTCAGTCCCCCTTCCGGATTGTCATCTGATTTATACAGGTACGGAGGCACGGCAGCCGCGAATACTGCCTTGCTTATCCGGTCACTTCCATAAGCACCGACATATCTTGCAACCTCGCCGCCTCCCATGGAGAAGCCTACAAGCGCAGCTTCACGCAGGTCCAAATGTTCAAGGAGCTTATTCAAATCCGCCGCAAAAGTATCATAATCATAGCCATTCCATGGCTGCGAGGATTGTCCAAACCCACGTCGGTCGTATGTAATCACCCGGTAACCGGCTTCAATCAACGCAGGTACCTGCTTTTCCCACGAACGGCCGCTCAGGGGCCATCCATGAATCAGTACAATCGGCTTGCCTGCACCCAGATCCTCATAATACAGCTCAATCGGCGCGTTATTCTCTGTACCTACTGTTAACTTTGGCATGTTAATCTCCTCCGGAATTTTAATTTTCATCAAATTATACTGGACGAAGTTTACGTACATAGATTAGTAGGAAATACATAAATTGTCAACAATGCGGTAAACGCATGATATAGTTCATGATATAGTTATTGAATTAACCTTTTGACTGGAAATATAAACGTTGTGGGGAGAGAAGAAGATGAACGAAGCATCACAGCAATATTGGAACGACTACTGGAATTCTCTAGACCAGTGCAAGCCAGCAAAAGTAAGTGCGTGGCAATTCGGAGCAAGTCCGGACCATTTGGCCCAGTTAGTCATTAACGGAGTGAAAACAGCCACCTGCTCAGGACTTGTCTTCTATGAGATTGAGAACGAACCACTGCCTTCTATTGAAGACTACAGCATTATCTTGAGCAGCAAGGATGAACCGTTAGCAATTATTAAGACAACTGATGTGACCCTCATGCCCATGAATGAAGTTCCTGAGGAGTTTGCTATTGCAGAAGGTGAAGGAGATCGAACTTATTCGTATTGGAGACAAGCACATGAACAATTCTTCACTAGGGAGTTAAGTCGGATCGGGCTGGAATATTCGGAAGAAATGATGCTGGTGTGCGAGCGTTTTGAATTAGTAGATGTGAATAGGATGTCATGACCACCCTTAGACGGTCTGGTTTTTTGTTACACGCACTCAACCAGCTAAAGCCATAAAAAACGCTTGGAATTTCTCCAAGCGTTTCCACATGTACATTTGCACCCAGTCTCAGAGCCAAGGACTGCTCCAACCATTAGTAGATGTGAGGATAGATATTTATCCGGTCTATCTACAGCCCTAGCTTATGGCCTTTCTCAAGCCGCTGTATCTGAGCCTCTCCACTATCAGCAAGTTCACGGAACTGATTAATTGTATCGTGCATTTTGGGCAGAGCTTCCTGCTTATAGTTACTGATTGAATCCAGTGCTGATAGTACATCTGTGAAGGCTTGCTTCAATGTATCTACAGAAATACTAGTCTCTAGGGATTGCTTATGGATCTCTGCACCCTGATTCTTCAGCATGCGGGACGTGCCCGCTATTAGCTCATTCGTCGTTTGGTTAAGAAGTTCGATCTTCTTCAGGACAATCTTCTGATTATAAAGTGCACTGGCTACCGTTACAGAAATCTTCAGTGCCGAAATCGTTACATTCTTCGCTCGGTCTACCCCGCGGATGAGCTCTTTATTGTTCCTAATAATCACTTCAATAGCCATGATCCCCTGTTGGTTAACTACGAGCATCTGCTGCAAATCCATCACCCGCTGACGAAGAGGGAACAGAACTTCCTCAGTGATGAAACGGACCCGGTCGGGGTCTTCATTCCGCACTTTTGCCGCTTCTATTTGAGATCCAATGGCTTCATCCATCAGACTGCCCAGTTCAATCTCTTTTTGCAGCTTCTTGGTTAGGTCCCGCAGCGTCTGCTGCTCAATCTCTAGAGTCGTGTTATCATTTCTAAGCGTAGCCTTCCCTTTATCTAGAGAAGTAACAATATCCGCAATGACAATATCCGCTTTTTGGAACTTCAAAAAGTATGCTCGTATCGGGTTAAAGAACATCCCCAGAAACCCCTGCTTGGCAAAATCGATTACGCTTGGATCAAGGTCCTTAAGCTGTAAATGAAGTTCAGCAAGGCCTTTGGCCACTTGGCCGCCTTCATCACCCGTCTTGGACAGCTTCCCTACTGATACCTGCAGCAATGTATTTTTATCTGATGACAATTTCATAGTATTTACACCGAATGTATCAATGGATTGCAGAATTTCTCTGCGCTTCTCCAGTGAATCCAAATCCAGCTCCATAATTGCGGCTACATTGGAATCAGCAAGCTCTTTAAGCTTCGCAACCTCTTCAGGTACAGGTTTAACTTCCTCTTCAATCGCTGCCTTGATTTCTTCCGGACTTGCTATCTCCAACGAAAACGACATGGTCATCCCCCTCTATTCTTACTACATCTGAACATTGAACAAGTTGCCGATCTTGTAGACAACATCATCGGTATCGGCATTTATGCTTGCGGCCTCGTTAATGCTTGAAATACTTTGTAGCGCTTTGATATTCGCGTTATAGCCAATCGTATATATGGGAACCTTGTAAGTTTCAACTATACTTTTAATGTCATCCAGCGAATAGCCCTGATTCGTCTCGCCATCGCTAAGTACGAAGATGATGGGCTTAACATCCGGATGTGCTGTCACCTCATCCTGCAGCATCTTAAGGGCTACCACGATTCCATCAAAAGTCGCTGTCCCCCCGCTTGCCTGAAGGCTGTTCACTGCACCGACGAACAGGGATTGCTGATTCGTAGTATATTGTCCAATAGGCAAATTAATGGTTACACCGTCCGAATAAGAGACAAGTCCGATTCTATTGTCTTTGCCTAGATATTTCTGACCCTTTAACAAGGATTCCTTCAGTCTGTTCATAGGCTCTCCCGCCATACTCCCTGATACATCTGTTACAAATACAGCGGCAATTGTTTTATTTCCGTTCTTCTTCTCCTTCCAAAGCTTTTGTGCTTGAGAAAGAAGGTTACCATCGACGGTTCCAAGCTCCGACTTATAATCCTCGAGATTGTTAAAACCCTTTTCCTTTGCATCTTTCTGATATTTTTCCTCTGCAACAAATTCTGCAAACCGCTTGAGAATCTCTTGCTTGGTCTTGGACAAATCGCCTAGTGCATATAACGGACTGTCATGTCTTACTCCAAATGGAGTAAACACATAGCCATTCTTCAAGTCTTCTGCATTGACATAGGTCTGATATTCCAGAACGAACCCGTCCAGCATCCCCGATTTGGCTGCCTCTCGCATCTGAATAGTTGTAGAAGCTGTAAATGGGACATTGGCCTGGAACTTCTCAAAACCCTTAATCGCTTTATCGCCTAGTATATTCGAGCTGTCGAAAGTATTCAGAGCAGTTAGCAGGAAGTTCAGACCAGTAGAACTTGCAAAAGGATCTGTATAGCCCATTGAGAAGTCATTCCTCGCAATCGCTTCTGTAAGAACCTTGACATTTACGGAACCATATTTATTCACCAGGCTGTCGTATTTAGACTTCGCTATTACAATACCAGGCACGTTCCCGACAAGGCGCTTCGCGACCAGCTGAGTTTTAATACCGCCTGACTTCACCAGCTCACCCCAAAGCTCATTGGAAGGTGTAAAGGCATCCGGGACATATTTACCTGACTTGATATAATCTGCGGCTGTCCCGGAAGCAATGTTCCGAAGCTTCACGGAAGCTGTCTTCCCATCAACACTGATGTTGGCATTATTGAATTCAGCCGCAACCTCGCTCAACCAGCCATCAACGCCAGTTCCCGACTTCTCGGTTGAAGAGAAGATTTCAACAAAGTTGTCCGTGGAGTTATCCACCGTTACCGGGTATTTTGAAATATCCGGAAGTGACTCGCCGACATCAGCCGGATTGAGGTCAATCTGACCCTTCACTGGCTCAGCGTTTGCAATGGAAAGGCCTGAATACAGCTTGCTTAGATCTTTGGATGCATCTTCGGAAGCCACTTGTGTAGTGGTCTTTCCTAAATTCGAGGTCAATTTAATACCGAAATAGACCAGCGCGAAGACAACGATTAGAATTAATGCTGAGATCATAAAGAACCTGCTCTTTTTTGCCATACTGCACCTCTCACTGTTTATAATATTTGGTCTGCTTAATTAATGAATCGATCTCCTGCATACACGGCATATTCTCGATGTCCCCAGAATCAATACTATCTAACCGTGAAATTTCAAGTAGAAGCTTATCCAGCTTCAGGATAATCTCTTCGTTCGTCTCTAGAGAATCCTGCATGAATATGAGGAAGTCATTATAGACGTGCATCTTCTCCTTAAGAAGCTCAGGCGAGAACTTAGCCCCTTTCTGGCTCATTACCCGCTCGAACTCAGACTCATCAAACACATGAAGTCTGTTCAGGATACTTCTGATATTCAGGAAAAATAACTTCTCGACTTCATTAGTTACGGAAGCGAACTTCTTGAAGCTTAGCTCCTCCTGATCAAACCTCTGAGCCAGAACGTTGAAAATCATGGCTTTCTTCTTCCTGATTCGTTCCATCTGCTCCAAGGTTAGGTTAATATCAGCCAGTAGAGGTCTGACACGGCGGAAATGACTTATAGCTTCTACATAATCATCGTGTGTCTTGATTTGTGGTACAGGAAGCGGAGCAGGCTGACTGAATAGTAAAGTATAACTCCCGTAAAACAGGCCGAGCGCACTCCCGACCAATAAAGTTACCCCTAGTGCTGTTGACAACGCGCTGCCACCGATCTCAAGCCCTATGAATCCGGGAGATAGCACGATTATATTCAGACCTATTACTCCTAGTATCAAACCTAACAGCTTTATGTACTTAGTCACGCCCAACAACTGTAACCTCCTCTGCCACTGCCAGGAATTTCAGTAAGTAGATACCTTCTAACTTACAGGAAAATTGTACCACATGTTAACAGTTTAGTGCGGATCTGTGGCGAGATTGAAATAAAATAAGAAAGAGCCCTCGAACTAACGAGAGCACAAAGACCCGGATGCATCGGTATCATTACCTTGCATCCGGGATACTGATCCATTTTTCACTTTCTAGACTTTGACCTCGGCCTTCTGACCTTCGATTTCAGTGACCCGCAGCTGGACTCCCTTACGGATATTAGAGACCGACTGTGCCAAGGCCCGCGGATGTGCACCTTCCAAATCCAAAGTGGATACAAAGCTCATAGCATTCAGATGAGGGTTACTGCTAACTAGAGTTCCGCGCGGAATTTCTGTCTCCGTACGGATAAGAACGCCATCATCCAGAAGATGATTCAGCTTCTCATAACCGGAATAGTGGTATTTGAGCGCGGGATCTAAGGGATTATCCTCCAAATAAATACGCATATTACAGCGTGCCTTACTCGAGGCTTGCAGCAAATGGTCCGGCAGATCCGGTGAACTTCCATAGAGCAGGACTTCAGCCCATATCCGGGTCATATCAAGACCGTACACATCGTTAATCTGCGGGATGATGTTCCATCCTCCGAAGCGTGCTGCTGTTTCTATGATCCCTACCTGCCTGTTCTTCATCAGCTTGACCTCTGTATGTGTCGGGCAATTCTCAAGCCCCAGGCTTTCATTGGCTTTGCGGCAAGCCTCCACTATGATGCTCTGTGCTTCGTTATCCAGAACACTCGGAACAAGATGTGAGGTCTCTGTAAATGAAGAAAGCATGGGCGTCTTATCCGTAATGGCTACAGGATGATATACTCCATTTACCATCATTCCCTCTACGGAGACATAGTCTGCATAGAGCTCATCTCCGTACCAATCCGCATTGCAGCCCTCCATGTACTTTTCTACCAGGAACAAGCATTCTTCATTGAACAGGAGTGAGTCCCCCGTGTTCTCCTGAATGTCCCGCTGAACTTCCCGGAATACTTCAACGGGGCTGCGGCTTCCATCCAGGAGGGTAACCCCGATAGAGCAGGCCAGATATGTCGGCTTGAGCACCAAGGGATAGCCAAGCTCACTGACAGCTGCAAGCATATCTCCCTCAGAATATATTGCGCGGAAATCCGGCGATGGAACCCCGGCACTACGAAATCTATCCCTCATAGTATATTTATTCCGGGCCCGGCGTGCGGCCTCCACCCCTGCTGAGCGCAATCCAAGGGCTTCGGCCGCCTTCGCAACGGACAGTACCATGTTCTCCGCCCCGCCGAATATAATGGCTTCCGCTTCGAATATTTGCGCATAGCGAATAATTTGGTCCACGATTTCATCTTCCGTTAGTGTATAAGCTTCGGCCCCCGTGAATGTCACCCACTCGGGATGGTCATATCCTCGGGAACTATGCGCGGAGCTTTCTTTTATGATTCCAGCAGCATAACGGTTAATGGAAGACATATATCTGCTTGTCACCGCGCTCGGCCGGGGAATATAAACGTACACGTTGGCGATCTTAGCCAGTGATTCCAGAGCTGGCGGAAATCCTCCCAGGTCACTGACTAGCAAAATATTTTTCATATGAGAGTCTCTCCTTCATTAAGGAATGTGATCATAGGCGAGTGAGAATTTGCAGGCGAATTATACTGATGAAGGCTCTAATGGCTTGGCCTCAATATGGAATATCTCAATCGCTTTGTGAATTGCAGCTTC
Organism: Paenibacillus sp. YPG26; assembly: GCF_023704175.1. Lineage (NCBI taxonomy): Bacteria > Bacillati > Bacillota > Bacilli > Caryophanales > Paenibacillaceae > Paenibacillus > Paenibacillus sp. YPG26. The sequence goes on from NZ_CP084530.1 coordinate 2,136,774, forward strand.
AACCTCCGCTTCGCTATTTCCCCGGAACATGTATCTCCCGCTGATATGGTAATACGAGCCTTGTCCGTCCATAATTTCTCCAGGCTTTGGAATTTGCTCATGGAATATCTCCGGGATCAAGCCTTTGATGCTGGTTACGTGAACCACTTCTGCCGGAACGCAAGGAGGCTCCGGGAACTGCAGCAGGCCGCCATGAACCCCCGTCTCGGGAACCGATAATTTCTCGAAGGTCCCAAGTTCGATACGGATCCATTCTTCACACAAATTAACCCCGTATAATTCGAGTGTTAGGAAAGGGGTCTCCGCGCCTCCCATCCGTGCCCCGATCTCAAGAAATACCGCTTCCTGCCCATTTCGGTCGATGACCTCCAGATGAAAGCACCCATTACGGAGTTCAAGGGACCGCAGAACCTCTTCCGTAAAGCTCGTCATCCGGTTCCTTAAGTCCAGCCTGTCCGTCACAATAAACGAACCATTGGGCATCCCTTGAGAAAAAGCAAAGCACCCGTTCACATATTGTGATATGGCTATAAATTGCAGCTCGCCCTGCTGAATTAATCCGTCGATATGGAAGATTGGCCCCGTTACGAACTCTTCACACTGGAAGCTCGCGGCTTCGTTCGCCTTATCAATATCAGCAAGGATCTCTTCCAGCTCCGCCCGATTATGGGCTTTGCTCACTCCCTTGCTTGCAGCACCGAGCTTAGGCTTAAGTATAATTGGATAGCCGGTATCTTCAGCGAAAGATATGGCCTCCTCCGGCGTCTGATAGTCCAGAAACTTAGGAATCCGCAGGCCATCCCTCTGGAGCCTCTCTTTCATGACAATTTTATCTCGATACAAGGAGATCTTCTCTTCGGAAGTACCCGGAATGTTGAATCTCGTCCGCAATTTAGCCGCGTTAATCAGGTCAAATTCAGACATAGCAATAATCAGATCAACTTGACCATACTCTTCCACTGTAGTCTGCATTGCTGCTTCCAACGACGGGTAATCTTCGATATCAGACAGTTCATGAACACCGGCCGCCTGTTCCCTGTATTCACGAATATCCTGATGTCCTCTGGCATTGACCAGATACACTACCCGATTCAAGCTGTGATCAATGACACGGGCATAGTTAACAAACCCGCCAAGAACATAGTCCCCGAAACGGTGAATCACGACGATCACTTTGCCTTCCTTCATGTAGATACCTCCGTTAATCTGATTAGTTGGTCTTCCATTTCTCACAGACCTGATGATCGATCAGCAAGTGTCGATTGTCTTCCAGGACGGGCAGATAAAATAATTGCACCCATGACGATCACCATGCCCAGCAGATGATTCCAGCCCATCGGTTCATGCAGCAGAAGGCTTGACAGTACAAGCGAAGATACAGCTATTAGCCCAGTAAAGGATGCCGAAGTACTCGTGGGTACTGCCGAAACGCCGTAATACCAAAGCACAAAACCTATTACAGTTACGACAACAGCCAAATAGACAAGGCTAAGCCAATCCCTTGCTGCAGGAATGCTGAAATCATATATCGCTGCCTGATAGAGGCCAACCGGGAGAAACAAGACAAATCCCAAAATCGTTACATAGGTGGTTATAGCCAGGGGAGACAATGTGCTTGATAGCCTTTTTCCAATGAGCGTAAAAAGTGCCTCGCTTACAACCGCTACACTCAGCAATGCATAGCCTTGCCAGGAAAATCCTTCTGGTTCAGCGGAAGAACCGGGTGCTTCCAGCAGTCGAATGATCGCTATTCCGATGACAGCAAGAAGTACACCAGACCAGGCTCTCGCCGGGATTTTGTCTTTAAACAGGATTACTGAAAGCACGGAGATTACAAGCGGTGTGGTGCTGGTTATAATCCCCCCTTCAACTGCCGGAGCCCATTTAAGACCAATCAGCAGGCAAATATTGAATAAGAAGATCCCGGTTAACGATTGCAACAGTAGAAGAAGAACCTCTCTGCCCGTAACTCTGGGTATGCCCTCCTTGAACAGAAGAATCAAGAACAAAAGAACGGATGCCAGTCCGAATCTTAATAGAGAAGCGAGAAATACAGGAAAGACCAGCGTTACCCATTTGCCCACCACGATAGAGCTGCCTACCGTGAACATGGCAAAAGACATCGCAATGTATGCTTTGAAGCTGCTTCTCATCCTGGTTCCCGCCCCTCAATTAACGTAACGCTTTATGACTTTTAACTTCTCCCTTTTATTTGGGTTTAAGTTGAGAAACTTTCCTCATTTCTAAGATTCAAGTGAGTTAAATCTTGCTTCATGACAGCCTGCTTCTGCTTTGTAAGCCACCTGAGCAGGATAACCTGAGCCGATCCGGTAACCAAAAACAAGATTCCCAGGAGCATGAACATCATAGTCCCGTTCCAAGCTGTGTAGACTAAGCCTCCAAGAACAGGACCCAGCGCCAGCGGCAGCTGCAGATGAAGTCCGTAGATGGCAAAATAGAATCCTCTCTTGCCTTCCGGAGCTATTCCCGATACTTCATTTTGCAGCTGCGGACCAATCAGCATTTCACCTATAGAAAAGATAAATTCAATCACGAACAGAAGCGCGACATAGCGTGACCAGCCATAACCGAATGCTACCACCGCATATAAGGCGTAGGAGAGGCCGATGACCCGATAAGCCAGCATGAGCTGAGTTTTCTTGGTTACCCAGAGCTGGAGTGCGATGACCATGATTCCGTTAAATGTCATTAGAGACGCTAGAATATCCGCTGAATGCTTAAAGTGGTCAGATAAATGAAAAGGAAAAATTGAAATAATCAAGGCATAAATCATGCCGATTGGCATCGCAAGCAGCGTGATACCATAGAGCAATTTATGATCGTACCAACGTCCCGAGGTTCTTATTGCAGGCTCAGGTTGCGCTGCAGCAGGCACCCGGTTAACAGACTCTGGTACTTTCCATAATACTAACAGCAGATACCCCAGAAGAATCACCGCGTTGGTTATGAACACTAATGTGCTGTCCCATTGGAACAGAAGAAGCCCTATTACAGGCCCAAAGGCTGCCCCGACATTGGATGCGGTGTGCAGCAGCGCGAATACCTCGGTCTGCTGCTTGGGATCAACCACATCAGAGATCATGGCATTCGCAGCCGGGTTAAACAAGGCTGAACCTACTCCCATGACCGCGGTGATTACTGCAAATGCCCAAACATGATCTGCAAGAGTATATGCTCCAAGCCCTAGAATTTGAATAAGGAGCGCAATAATCATCACAGGCTTGCGTCCGAACCGGTCACTAAGACCGCCTCCGAATATACCGGTCAACATGCCTGCAAAGGGCTGAAGACCAATGACGAGCATGGCGCTCACCAGGGAACCACCCAGCTTGTCATACAAATAGATGGCTAAGAATGGCCGGATAATGAAGGTAGTCATCGCATTCAGCGCATTGCCGAATATGCGAATCCAGATCGCCAGGTCGTACCGTCTCATTATGGAAGGCTGCTTGTTACTGGCGCTCATGTAGAGCCCTCCTTTCAGCCTGCATGGATCTCTCTTAATTCACACAGGTATGCCCTGCTAATAAAATCAACTGCTGCTAACAGTGCTGCTTTCACCACTTCTTCATCCACACCAGGAACTTGACAGCCGAGCAGCCAGACCTGCCGGGTCGCATCAGTCACTTTCTGCACCTCGCTGTCTCGATAGCAGAATCTGGAGAGAGTCTTCTCTTCATCTGCAAGTACAAGCAGTCCTTCAGGCAGGGCCTCCGGCTCACTTGCCCCCAGTCCCTGAAACTCCTCGCCACCCTGGGTAAAGGTCAAATGGATATCTCCGTTTACACATTCAGCATCAAACACGCCAAGCGGAATCAGGTGCTGAAGAGCTGCCACATTCACCGCATCCACAATAGGATGAACCAGTGGAAGCCGCTCCAGCTCGTCCTTGATAAAGAAGCGCTGAATCAGATTTTGTACGGAAGGGGGATACTTCTTCGGATTCAAGCCGATCTGCTGATAAAAGCTTTGATAAGCCGCCATGGTTGGAACCGCCGCAACTTCTGATTTGCTTTTTCCCCGCCAAGCCGTGTGGATCTGCTCCCATTCCGCTTTATAGTCTGCCTCGCCTCCGGCTTCCTTGGGAGTAAGCTGCAGCTGCAGTCCGTATACCTTAACCCCATCCAGGTTTTGTGCTACCTCAGGGCTCATTTTAATTTGAGTGTACATTACCGGCCTCCTGTGTATAAATCCATTTTGTTCAGCCCTCTTCTATCCCAGAACCAAACATGATAGGGCTCTCGACTTCAAGCTTCAGATCCTCGGCAGTCCAAGTCTCCGTAGTGGAGATCAGGATATTATAATGATTCGGGAAATGGCAATCATCGAAACCGAGAACGTACCCTATCACCTGGTTATGAATGACCACGGGATCTCCGCGGCCAATTACCCCACCACACTTCATCTCAGCGAAACCGAGGAAGCCTACCCGGTTAATCAGATCCCCGGCTACACAGTCCGAGTGCGTGGTTGTGACAATCTCATGTATTTCTCCCTGCTGCACACAGCGCGTCTCGAACTCGATCAGGCGCATGCCGCGCTCCTCTTGTCTATGAAAGAGCAAGGCTGCGAATACACCTTGAACAGCCCTTTTTACCAGCAGACTCATATTCTCATGGTCTCCACTTGATAGGTATCGTGTACCAGTCTTACCGCGTCTCTGCCGTCTTCCCCGTGGCAGGCTCCCGCGGCTGCTTTGGCAGCGAAGTCAAGCAGGATCTCCTCGTACTCGTGATATAGGGAGGACTTGAATTCGGTGAAGCCTGCCAGCATATCTGCCTCAATAGTGCGGCCGCTCTTCAGATAGATGATAACATCCTTCTGCTCTCCATTCGGATAGGCCCAGTCCAAGTGTACAGACACCGGAACACCTGAAGCTGTCACGAGCTCCACGCGAGCTTCGATATCAACACCATGCTCATTACGGGAAATATCTGCGGAGACTACTTCAAGATGCCCCAGGAAAAAGGCCAGCGTATCATATACATTCGGGCCGTTATCGGCGATACATCCACCCCCGCAGCGATCGGGCTGCAGATACCATTTGTCGTCTCCGGCATGCTCTTCAATCTTCTCCAGATAACTCGCAGTAACTTTCACGATCTCATCGTCTGGCTCAATCTGCTCTAGCGCATTCACGAAGTGGATATTGTACCTTCTGTGAAAAGCCGTGAACATCGTGCGACCGGACTCGGCAGATACACGGACTAAGTCATCCGCCTCTTCCATGTTCATGGTCATCGGCTTCTCGCAGCAGACATGCTTGCCCATAAGCAGGGCATCGCGGCATATTTCATAATGCTTGTCGTTGGGCACGTTAATGATGACTGCATCAATATCATCCCGTCTCAGCATCTCTTTGTAATCCTGGTAGCAAGGGATCCCGTCTTGCTTGAACAGCTCCAGACGCTCTTCACTTAAATCACATACGGCAGTAAGTATGGGGTTGCTCAGCTTATGCTGCAAGGCGTGAACATAAAATTTGGAAATGACACCCATTCCGATAATTCCTACTCGTAGCTTCATAAATTAACCCCTCCCGATTTGGCGCTTATCACCTTGTGTGAACCTCTTCCCCAGAAGACAGCGAAGCAACATTCAGCTTAATTCCCAAACGTTCAAGCTGTTCAAATACACTTTGATCAATTGCTACTTCGTCCGCAGCCTCCCGGCCGGACGCTTCCAAGTATCCTGGATATACGACCTTTCTATCTGGGGACACCGGAGGGCAGTCCAGCAGGGTCTGCAGCATCTGATCCATATGTGAAGTGAAGTCTTGCTTTGGCCGGAAGGCATCGACCTGGATGGCGAGGAAGAAGTGCCCGATGTTCTGGTCTTCTTGACCGGATCTGTTCGGATCAGACTCAAGAAGTCCTGGATCAGGTCCGACATCAGCCCCAGACAGGATTCCGCAGAGAATATCTACGACCAGGGCCAGTCCGTAGCCTTTAGCACCCCCAGTGGCCAGGGAACCTCCGAGCATTTGCAGGTGTCCTGTTCCTTGATCATAAGCAGCCGGATCAGTTACCGGTTCGCCGTTATCATCGACAAGCCAGCCTTCCGGGATCGATTCGCCTCTGCGCTCGGCAGCCCGAATTTTACCTGTCGCCACTACTGTTGTACTCATATCAAGGACAAAAGGAGGCAGCTTCTCCGCAGGCGCGCTGACTGCAATTGGGTTGGTGCCCAGCATGTTCACCTTCCCGTTAAGCGGTCTGGCAATAGTCTGTGTTCCAAGATTGGTCATTGCCATGCCAATCATCCCTGCTTCCAAGGCTTGTCCGGTATAATATCCAGCGCTTCCAAAGTGGGAGGAATTGCGTACCACAACACATCCGATTCCAGTCTGCTTTGCCTTTTCAATAGCCAGTTCCATGGCTCTGACTCCAGCGGACAAGCCAAGCCCATGGTTGGCATCAATTACGGCTGTAGCCAGTGATTCCGCAACCACCTTCTGCTCTGCCGAAGGATCCACCCGGCCATCCAGCAGCCGTGATACATAGATTCTCTCCAGGTTAGTTACCCCGTGAGTATCGAAGCCATTCTCATCGGCATAACACAGAACATCCGCAGACATTCGGCTGCTCTCTTCATCAACACCACACGCTTTGAATACACTCGTAACGAACTCATGCAGGCGATCCTTCTTGACTTTAACTTGGTTAATCATGTCTACTGACCACTTCCAATCGATTCATATTTCATATTCCTTTTCGCTGCATAGAATACTCCCATCAAATCACGGATATCGGCCGCATAGCGCTCCAGCTCTTCAAGCGTTATATATTCTCCATCCGCATGAGCATTGTGACTGCCTAGGCCTCCGGGTCCGTACACAATGGTGTAAGCTTCCGGGCACTGGGCCCACATGGCATCACAGGTGAAAGCCTGCCCCGGGTATTCTTCTGGATTGCGGATCCAGCCAAGCCTGCCAAGCTCCTCTTCCCACTGGGGGTGCCGGTTATTTAGAACAGGAAGCCCTTGCTTCACCCAAGTCAGTTTACATATGTGATCCGCAGCTGCGGCAGTGTAACGTGCCTGTGAGAACTCACGATATTGCTGGGCAAATTCACTCAGCAAAGCTTCCAGAGCTTCTTCTACGAGTTGACGTATTTGCCGTCCGCCTTCAGTTGAATGATATGCAAAGTTCATAAGCAGACGGCCTGAACCATAAACTTTGTTATGCATGAGTCCGGTATGGATACCCGCTAGACACATCTTCCCCCCAACAGACTCAACAGGAGCAGATAGTCTGGCAAGCAAATGTGAGGAAAGATAACCAAGCAGCAGGGTTGCATTATGCCCGGATTCTGGAGCATCATCGGTGGAATCCTGACCCTGCACCTCAATTCGTGCGGTCATTGAAGTCGTGGAACTGTCGAAGAAGACACCTCCCGAGGGCTCGGCGAATACATTAAGACTGCCCAGATAGCCCCGATCTGCGAGAAGCTTGGTGCCATATACACCCATGGCCCCGCCCTCTTCCCCAGATACACATTGGAGCAGCAGCGTACACTCATCCGTCCATCCCGGATTATCCTTCAGCGCAGCCTCAATGCCTGCAAGCAGGGCAACTCCGGGTCCCTTCATGTCTACCGCTCCCCGGCCTGTGAACCGGCCTTTTCCAAAGGATACCGGTACATTTCCATCAACGGTATCCATATGGAAATTGAACATCAAGGTATCTGCGGCCGGTCTTTTAGCTCCCCACCTTAGCACAAGATTAGGCTGCGAATTCCAGAAGTCAGAGCCCATCTCAGCAGCACGTTCCCGTACGCTGAGGGGAACATATTCGTTCTCCAATATTTTGGGATCAGGCGACTGATGGTACAGCATCTCCGAACCTAGCTGTTCATAAGCGAATATGGCATACTCAGACTGAGCCTGACCAAGACAAGAAGGGAGTCCTGTCTCCATTGGTGAGATCGTATTGAGCTTAAGGAGTCTTAACAGCAGATCGGAATACTTGTCCGTAAAAAGAGAACTCATGCCTGTGTCTTCACCTTCTCTCCGCTCACCCTAATTTCTTCCAGAAGCTTCTCCAGCCTTTGACCGTAAGCAATATAGGAGTCTTGATAGCCTCTCGAATTCTGACTTTGCCGCAGGTGTGGAATCAGATGCAAATGAGGTTCAATAGACAGAATTCCATCGTAGTTGTGCTCCAGAAGCCAGATCAGGCACTCTTTTACTTTGGAATCCCCTTCCCCGGGAAGGGTATAGACTTCCTTGCCTTCCTGTAGAATCCCGTCTTTGATATGAACATGCTCTACATAAGGCCAGACCCGGGTTAAGTAATCAAAGGCATGATATCGATAGGCAATACCATTGCCAGTGTCGAACAGCAGGCGCAGGTGCGGACTGTTCACTCCCTCTATCAGCTGCAGCGCACGCTCCGGGTCTGTCCCGGCCCAGCCCGAGCAGTTCTCGTGAAGCAGAATGATGTTCGCTTCGCTGGCTAATTCCGTCAACTTGTGTATACGGTCGAATACACGCTCCCGCCACTCCGTCTCAGGTAATCCATCATTAGGGTACGACATGATCCGCACGTATTTAGCCCCAAGAAGCTGCATGCGTTCTGATATCCTTCTCAGTTCTTCCAGGTCCTGCTCGAAGTCGCTGGTAATAGGTCTCTCCCAGTTCGCGATTCGAGATGCTACAGAAGTGACTTTCAGAGAAGCGTCCGAGATTCCGCTTCGCACCTGATTGAACAGAGCGGAATCCCAGTCTCCTAAGGCCAGCCCTTTCACGCTCCGGATTTCGATCTCACTCCATCCAAGCTTATGATGGGCTTCAATCTGATCTGCAAGCTCTGGCCCGGCTTCATCACTTAGTCCCGACAGCTTGATCCCACGCAGATCAGACATGAATCTTAACCTCAGCGTAGAATTCAGTTACAGCCTTAATAACTTCCTGCACATGATCATCCGGCATTTCAGCATAGAGCGGGAGAGCCAGAGATCTGCCAGTAATGGCTTCCGCATTCGGGAAGTCCCCAGGCTTATGTCCCAGATAGGCAAAAGCTGGCTGAAGAGGCAGCGCCGAAGGGTAGTAGATCTGTGTCTCGATTCCACGTGACTGAAGGAAGTCTCGCAGTTCGTCTCTTTTCTCAGCTTGCAGCACATAAGTATAGTAGACTCTCTCTTCATGATCATGAGTAACCACTTCTACCATAGGGGCCAGGTCACCAAGGGCACCATTGTATGCCGAGGCGATATCACGACGTCGGTTCAATAGCTTGTCGTATCGCGCAAGCTTATGAGTCAGATAATCTGCGACAGTCTCATCCATCCGGTTGTTATAACCGAGCATATGATGATAGAAGCGGGTGATTCCGTCTTGTCCATGGTTGCGCAGCATCCGGCTGATTCTTCCGTATTCATCATTATCCGTTACGATCACCGCGCCATCACCAATTCCACCCAGCGGCTTGGCCGGGAAGAAAGAGTATAGACCCGCATCACCCAGCAGACCTGCCATAGTGCCGTTCTGACGTGCTCCCAAGGCTACTGCGCTGTCCTCAAGAACAATCAGATTATGCTCTCTGGCAACTTCAGTTATGGCACTCATATCCGCCATTACGGAGAAGAGGTGCGTCGGAATGACAACCTTGCTTGCCGGGGTAATTCGTCTCTTCAGATCAAGCGGGTCCATCATTCCCGTTAGCGGATCTACATCTACAAATACAGGCGTACCTCCGAGCAGCGCTATGGAACTAGCCGTTGAGATGAAGGAGAAAGCGGGAGTAAGGACCTCCACGCCTGGACCAACGCCCATGGCTTTTAGCAGAATCGTTAGGGCGGTTGTTCCATTCGCAACGGCAATAACATGCTTGGCACCTGTATATTGTCCGATCGCCTCCTCGAATCTGGTCACCCGCTCTTTAAGAATGAAGTTATCCGAGGTTCCTACGTTATAGACAATCTCCTTGATCTTCTCCCGGTCTTCCGCATACCGGTCAGGATAATTGAAGAAAGGAATCTTCATCATTCCACCTCCTTCTCATAGAAAAGACGTATTTGTCCGCATACTTCATTGACCTGCTCCTCGGTCAAGTCTGGATAAAGCGGCAGCCCAACCGCTTTTTGCGCAGCCCGTTCAGCCGCAGGCATGTCCCCGTTACGATAGTTAAGATGAGAGAAGCAAGGTTGAAGATGCAGCGGATGAGGGTAATATACCTCGGTTCCAATTCCCTGGGAATTCAGATGGGCAACCAGTCCATCCCGATCTTCGGTCTCAATAAGATATACATAATACACGGCGTTCGCAGCTTCACCAGAGCGTCTATCAATAATTGGGGTACTTACCTGTGGAATGTTGGCTAGCAATGAGTTATAGCAGGCCGCCAAATATTCACGCCGCGCGATCTCCCGTTGTAAAAATTGAAGCCTGACGAGCAGTACCGCTGCCTGAATATCATCCATTCGGCTGTTATAGCCGACGGAATGATGAATATAAGGAACCCCTTCGTCTTGTCCGTGTATTCTTAGCCTTCTGGCTTCATGGGCTATCGAATCATCATTTGTCAGAATCAAGCCGGCATCGCCGATCGCACCCAAGGTCTTAGTAGGGAAGAAAGAGATTACGCCAGCATCTCCGACCAGACCTGCATGCTGCCCTTCGTGGAACATACTGATCGCTTCTGCGCTATCCTCAAGTACAAGCAGATTGTTCTTCCGTGCAATCTGATTGATCCGTCTCATATCCGCCATATGCGTGAATAAATGAACGGGCATAATGGCTTTGGTACGAGGTGTAATTGCCTGCTCAATCTGCTCGGCATCAATCATGTAAGTTGTGGGATTAATATCACAGAAGACCGGGGTAGCTCCTACATGGGCGATACTGGAAGCCGAAGCGAAGAAGGAGTAACAGGGCACGATCACTTCATCTCCTGCACCGATTCCCGCTGCACGCAGCATGATGATTAAGGCATCGGTTGCATTTCCGACGGCAATACAGTGCTTAGCTCCGGTAAAAACCTCAAGTGTCCGCTCCAGTTCATGAACTGCTGGGCCATTAGTGAACTTCCCTTCATCCAGGATTTGATCCAATTTATCTGAAATCAGGGGCCACTGCTGCTTGAAAGATTCAGCCCCCGAGAAAAAAGCTACACTCATTCCCTCACCCCATATTGACCATATTGTAAGTCTGTCTTGCATTCACAGGCTCTGTCTCCTCTGCTAGAAGACCGCACAATTTCTTAGCCTGGCAGATTAGCGTGACCACCTTGGCATTGAAATCCAGATCACTTACCGGCTTCTCTCCAATACCTGCAAAGTACTGATAATACTCGATAAATACCGTAGGCAAAGGATCATCATGCAGAATTTGTTCATCCAGCAGACGGCCATCCCCGTCACAGATCTCCAGCCAGGCGTGACTGTCATCCTGAGCCGAAGGATAGTGACCAAAGATCACATGGCTATCAAAATTAAGTTGAATTCTCCGCTTGCGCACCGGCGTTGCCAAGTTGGAGCTTAGGCGCGAGACTACACCTTGATCCTGGTGCAGCGTCAGCTTGGCCATCCCCATATTCGGAATGACATGATCCCCGAAGAGCATATCCTTGACTTCGGATTCCTCTATGCTCGCATTCGTGCCTCCCAGCAGCAATGCCAGAGCAACCAGATGCGGGATTTCAACATCAAAGGCATTATGATGGCTGGGATTAGCCAACGTACGGGAAAGGCGTGATTTGTTCTGCTCCGCTGTCAGATATCGCAGCGGGCCAAAAATGTTTGATTTGATCAAAGCATGGATGTTCCTTGTTAAGGAGCTCGACAACCAGTTCGCGACCACCAACACTTCACACCCGTATTGATCCTGAATGCCGCGAATGACGTTCAGTTCATTTACGGATGTCGTCAAGGGCTTTTCCATTATGATCTTGCGGTATCCCTGCTTCACCACCTCAAGCAGTGAAGCGGTATGAAGTTCCGGTGGCGTGCAGATATGCACGACAGTATTCTCCGGCTCAAATCCCTTCACCTCTGAGAGGCTTGAGAATCCCGTCAGCTTGGAATGGCTCATGCCTAGGTGATCGAAATTGGGATCCACAACTCCTACTTGAGGGTTGAAAAGGCTCGTATGATTTCCCGTCTGGCAAGCTTTACGGAGACAGTGGTAATGGAGACCTTTTCCCGCTCTTCCAAATCCGACAATCAAAGATTGAAGCATGCACGAACCTCCTTTTATACGTATTAGTGCGGGTCCCCTATGGCCAATTGACAGTCCCGGACGGCCTGAACGAAATCTGTCATTTTGACCGGATCCTTCATTCCATTCGTCTCCACCCCACTGCTTACATCTACAGAGAATGGCTGTGTCAGCCTAATAGCCTGGGCTACGTTACCCGAATGGAGACCTCCGGCGAGAATGACGGGGGTACGAATACGCAGCTTCTGTACATCTTCCCAGGGGAATGTCTTCCCGGTTCCACCCGTCTCTCCTTTCACATAGGTGTCCAGCAATAATCCTCGTACTACTCCCTCATACTGATTCAGACTGTCTTCATGATCAGCACCTTCGGCACCCATATGAATCGTCTTAACAACCGGCCGGGCAACAAGGCTGCAATAATCGGGGGATTCGTCACCATGCAGCTGAATAAGATCCAACCCGCACAATTCCGCTATTTGATTAACCCGATTCAGTTCTTCATTTACAAAAACACCCGTAGTTGTGATATAAGGGGGAAGTGTGCGGATAATCTCCTTCACAAGTTCCGGATGGATCTTGCGTCTTCCCTCAGCAAAAACAAAACCTACCGCATCAGCGCCAGCCTCAATTGCTGCCCAGGCCGATTCTTTGCTTGTTAAACCGCATATTTTAACTCGAACCATTGGATTCTCCTTCTTCATTAGAGCGTGGCTGCTGCTTTTCTTGTGGCCTGCTTCAGTTGGCGGATGAATTCCCCTACATTGGTCTCGATCTCATTGGATGCCGATTGCTTGATCACATTAATTAAGGCACTTCCAACAATCGCTCCATCCGCATACTCACTGACCTCTCGAACATGCTCCTCATTGGAGATCCCGAAGCCAACCGCAAGCGGCAGCTCAGTGACCTGTCTGGCTTGGTGTATGAAATCCCGCAGCTCTGCTGGCAGTGACTTTCTCTCCCCGGTTACTCCTGTAACCGAGATACAGTACAGGAAGCCTTGTCCCTGCTCTACAACCGCTGCCTCTCTCGCTTCACTCGTTGTCGGGGCAAGGAAGAAGATGTTCTTGAGCCCTCTGGCTTCAAAAATTTGCACAAATGGCTTCGCCATTGTAGATGGCAGATCCGGGATGATGAACCCGTCTATACCAGCTTCCTTCGCGTCATCTGCCAGCTTGTCCAGTCCATAAGCGAGAAAAGAATTGCAGTATCCCATTAACACAATCGGGGTCTCTAACCCTTTATCCCGAAGTGTACTAACCATCGAGATACATGACTTAAGATTGATTCCATTCGAGACTGCGGTTAAGCTTGCCTCCTGGATGGTCGGACCATCCGCCAATGGATCAGCATAAGGCACTCCAAGTTCAATCAGGTCTGCACCGGATTCAGCAATGGTGCGGATCAGAGATTCAGATCCTTCCGCAGTCGGATATCCCACAGGTATATAAGGAATCAATGCACATTCCTCTTGCTCCCGCAGTCGGGCGAACATCTGGTCAATACGGCTCATACCAGCACCTCCGAGTTCTTAAGTTGTTCCAGAGCGGCAATCGCCTGACTCAGGTCCTTGTCCCCCCTGCCGGACAGATTAACCAGCACGAGAGCATCTTTGGGTAATTGGCTCACCAGCTTAAGCGCATAGGCCACAGCATGGGACGATTCCAACGCAGGGAGAATGCCTTCCTTCCGGCACAATTCCTCAAAGGCCAACAAGGCTTCCCGGTCATTCACAGAGGTATACTCCACTCTTCCAGTATCCTTAAGGTAACTGTGCTGAGGACCAGCTCCCGGATAATCCAGTCCCGGTGCAATACTATGTGTTTCGAGAATTTGTCCGTCCTCATCTTGAAGCATATAGGTCAGACTGCCCTGAATAATTCCATGGGTTCCCTTTAGCAAGGGTGAAGCATGCTTGCCCGAATCAAGACCTTCTCCTGCGGCCTGTACGCCAACAAGCTTCACTTCGGCATCATTCAGAAATGCGCTGAACATCCCGATCGAGTTGCTTCCACCGCCAACACAGGCAATCACATAATCCGGTAATCTGCCTTCCGCCTCCAGAATTTGTTCCCTGGCTTCTTCCCCAATCACCGACTGGAAATCCCGGACCATATTCGGGAATGGGTGGGGTCCTACGGCTGAACCGAGAAGGTAATGTGTATCTTCAACATGGGTAATCCAGTCACGTATAGCTTCGCTGATGGCATCCTTCAGCGTCTTCTGTCCGCTATGGACCAGATGAAGCTCAGCTCCAAGCAGCTGCATCCGCTGAACATTCGGTGCCTGACGTTCAGCGTCAACGGCTCCCATATAGACGACGCACTTTAGCCCAAGCAGACTGCAGGCTGTAGCAACGGCCACTCCATGCTGACCAGCCCCGGTCTCGGCCACGATACGTGTTTTGCCCATTCGTTTGGCAAGAACAGCCTGAGCCAGTGCGTTGTTAATCTTATGGGCCCCGGTATGCGTCAAGTCCTCACGCTTGAGATAGAGCTTGGCTCCTCCAAGCTCAGCGGTAATGCGGTGAAGCGCCGAGATCGGCGTAGGCCTGCCGACAAAGTTTTTTAGAAGCTGTGAGATTTCTTCCCTGAAGTCTTCCTCGTCCTTGATTCTCTCGTACTCCCCGTACAGCTCCTCCAGATTACGTATTAACGTCTCCGCCACGTACGCTCCGCCATATTGTCCGAAAAATCCTTCCATATTGATCAGCTGCCTCTCTTATCGATTAGATTGGTGTTCAGTGACTTTCAGACCGGCAAAGCCCCGGATACTCGAAGTGATATCTTCTGATTTAAGCAGTGCCTCTCCCACCAAAATGGCGTCGAACCCGCGCTGCTCAGCCTCAAGCGCATCAGCCGGAGTCTTAAGCCCGCTCTCACTTACCGTCAAAGCTCCTTCAGGTATAACGGATCTGATCTCTTCAGAACGCTTCAGGTCGACTTCAAATGTCTGCAGATCCCGATTATTCACGCCAATAATACGCGCCCCGGCTTCAACAGCATCAGCAGCATCCTCTACGGTGAAGCACTCCACCAGTGCCTGCATGCCAAGGTTATGAACCGTGCCAATCATCTCTGATAGAACTTCTTTGTCTCCAATACTGCGAACAATGAGCAGAACTGCATCGGCCCCAATCGAACGCGCCTCATAGATCTGATACGGATCAATAATGAATTCTTTATACATCACCGGCAGATCAACGCCAGGGTCGTTAGCGACCCGCTCCACCACATGCGCCCCTCCGCCAAAAAACTTCTCATCCGCCAGTACAGAGATGGCTCTTGCACCATACCGGCAGTATAAATGAGCTAGCTCGGCAGCAGGAATTTGGTTCGGGAATTCACCCTTGGACGGTGATTTCTTCTTGATTTCGGCAATCAAAGAGATTCCAGGCAGACTTAAAGCATGGTAGAAGTCTCTAACAGGTCTGGCTTCGCGAAGCTTAGCCTGGAGATCCTCGAGTGGACTTATACGCTTCTTGGCATCAATCTCGAGCCGTTTGTTAGCAATGATTTCATTCAGCATGAACATAATTTTGAGCCTCCTCATGGTTATGGGTACTGCTGTTCACAAGTTCCTGCAGCTTTGCACCAGCTTTTCCGGAAGAGATGGTCTCTTCAGCTATCCAGTAGCCCTCCCGGAGATTCTCTGCAAGGCCTGAGATCATAAGAGCGGCCCCCGCATTTACACAGGTCACCTGACGTATCGCAGAGACTTGGCGGCTCCCCTCGAACAACATGTGTAAAATATTCACATTATCGCGTACCGTTCCTCCCTTCAAATCATTGATATCAACATACTGGAGTCCAATCGACTGCGGCTCCCACAAAGTCCTGCTGACCGTCTGTCCCTTAATTTCATAGAGCACCGTTGGTGCAGAAAGACTGATCTCATCCATCCCGTCCATTCCTAGTGCGACTAGGGCATGTTCAGTTCCAATCGAGGAGAGTATCTCGGCATACAGAGGCGCAAGCGCTGCACTGGATACACCCATTAGACGCCTGGTTGGCTGGATCGGATTGCCTAGAGGTCCCATAAGATTAAAGATTGTCCGGAACCCGAGACTTCGTCTCAGACTAGACCAGGAGCTGATCAAAGGATGGAACTTGGGCGTGAATAGGAATACAAAGCCATGCTCCTGCAGCCAGCTGTCCGCCTCTTTGCTGGATAACTCAATACAAATGCCGGCTCCTTCAAGAAGATCCGCACTTCCACAAGAACTGCTGGAGGAACGGTTACCGCACTTTGCCACCTTCGCTCCAGCTGCACTTACGGTTAAGGCGGCTGCGGTCGATATGTTAAAAGACCCAAGCATGTCTCCCCCTGTACCGCAGATATCCACTACATCTCCAGCGCGTTCAACTGGAATCATTTGAGACCACATCGCCCTCAAATACCCAAGCAGCTCCTCCTTTTCAGTCCCTTTACCCTCGGCAATACTGAGGAAAGCCGCAACCTGCGAAGGTTCCGCTGTTCCGGACAGAATATGATTCATGCAGAGTTCTGCCTCCTCCCTGGAGAGGGACTGTTGGCTGAGCATCTTCTTCAAGGCTCCTTTCAACAACTACATACACCTCCTATGGAATGGGTAAGCCATATGCATCAACCAAGCTGATCAGTCAAGCTGTATCAGGCTGTGATCACTTCCCGGCTGGTGCAATCGATCTCTGCCTGAGCAAAACGTCGGATTCCCACATCGATTTGCTCCTCACATAAATTGGAATAACCGAGTACAAAGGTAGGGTTGTCCGGTTTAAATCCAGTAAAATAACATCCGGCGGGATACACACGTACTCCATAATGCAGTGCCCGGGCAGCTACCGCTTCTTCACATACATTTGAATTAATCTCGATCAGGAGATGCAGCCCGGCCTGATCACCGTAATAGCGGATTCTCTTACCGAATTCCCGTTCAAGTGCAAGAACAAGAGCCGATCTCTTAGCGGCATACAATTTGCCCATCTGATTCACATGCTTCGCATACTGCCCATTCCGTATGAAATCGGCAAGTGCCTCCTGCTCGACAGATGGGGTCATACGATCCGTTATCTGTTTGATACTGAGGAAAGGTTGAACAAGAGCATGCGGCAGAACAGCATAACCTATGCGTAACGCTGGAAACAGGATTTTACTGAAGCTGCCTACATACACAATCCGGCCAGACACATCAAGCCCGGCAAGCGCCGATACCTTCTTCCCGACGTAACGGTATTCACTGTCATAATCATCTTCAATAATGTAAGCCCCTTCCCTCTCTGCCCAATCAAGCAGCTCAAGTCTGCGTTCGAGTGAGAGAGTTACTCCTGTAGGAAATTGGTGGGACGGTGTGACATAGGCCAGCTTGGCTGGACCAGTGCCTTGTTCCTGCGGCATAACCAGCTTGTCTATCTGATCTACACGCAGACCCTGCTGATCCACAGGTACCGGGACAACCTTGGCGCCTGACAGATGAAAGATATCATGCAGGAAACTGTGAGCCGGATCTTCAGCAATGACCTGATCTCCAGGCTTGATGAATAATCTGGCCAGAATATCAAGCGCTTGCGTTGCTCCAGTTGTAATGACAATCTGTTCAGGCTCTACGGGAATGGACCGGCTGGAACGAAGAAGCCGGGCAATCTCCTTGCGAAGTGCATAGGAGCCTTCAACTGGACCGTAACCTAGCAAATCAGGAGTTGCTTGGCGACAGGTTCGAACCAGAGATTTCTGCCACTGATCCATAGGAACGACATCCCAAGCGGGGACACCGTGTTTGAAATCATACTTAACGGAAAATTGGTCTTTTTTTGCGGTTTCATGAGAGGAGCAATCGATCAAGTTAAGATTTGAATCTATTTTCATTCGATTCAGTTCATTCTTGGATTGGCTTAAGTGGAGTACGGCATTGTCTGCGACGAAAGTGCCTGATCCTTTTTTCATGATCAGATAACCTTCTGCCTGAAGCTGTTCATAGGCTTGAATAACGACCGAACGTGAAATCTCAAGCTGTCCAGCCAATTGCCTGGATGGTGGAATCAGATCCCCTGTATGCAGTGTGCCAGTCAGGATCGCTTTTCTAATACGTTCATAAATCTGTCGGTTTAAGGGAATATTCTTTGCTTTATCAATATCAATTAAGAGCTCTTGCACCATGATGGCCTCCCTAGCTTTTTGGAATTCTGAGAAGTTCTGGGGTCTATCAGATACAATCTGGGTGATAAGTTCTTTACTACATAAAAACACTAATGTTACAATGCGTTAACGTTACAATACATCAACGTTACATCACGCTAAAGCGTCAATACAGAAGGTAGCGTATTAAGACTTAATATCCTATAAATCATGTTGGTTTGGTTTTTTTCTAGTACTTGTGGAAAATTATAACTGCAATAATTGGAAATTGGAACGACCAATTATATTTCAGTTAACCATACCAATTATATTACCCGGTTCATGATTCGAACCAACACGTTGTATCAGTACCCCTTTCTCATTTTCCATTATATTACATAATTTACAACTAGTAAAATAAGTAAATTTCCATTAATACACAAGAAAAGGAGCCACCTCAGGTGGCTCCAGATTGCAGACAAACTCCTTGTTCCCGTTAGGAACACAGGAGTTTGTCTTTGTTTTTTCTGTAAGAGATCATAAATAAAGCGAAATATCGCTTTGAGCCACCGGACTTCCAGAGCCAGGTGGCTAACTTTTTGAGGTTCATGCAAGCAAAAACGAGCATCGCCTGCATGGAAACTTTACGAAGTCCTCGTAAAGTCGTCCAGCGCATGCCATGCTTTTCCTTTAGATCTGCAAATACGCGCTCAATCGTTTCCTTGCGCTGTGAGTAAATTTGTTTGTTTTCATCGGTATGCCGAAGGTGGTCTGCTTCTTCCAGATAGTCAGCCCAAATATGGCGGCTAATTCGCTTAGTGAAGTCCTTGCTTTCGGTACACTGACTCAAGAAGGGGCAGTCTTTGCATATTGTGGGATCGGAACGATACATCTTGTACCCTTCCCGGTTCGTCAATTCATAGGTTAGAAACTCATGGTTCGGACAGATATAGGCATCGTAGTGCTCATCGTATACGTAATCATATTTCTTGAAAAAGCCATCCTTTGTACGAGGTCTTGTGTATGGCATAACAGGCCGTATCCCGTCATCGATCAGCAATTTACTAATGTAGGGAGTCTTGTATCCAGCGTCAACTGCTACAGCTGTGGGCTTGCCCAGAGACTTCTTTACGAGCTCAAGCACATCCTCAAACACCTGGCTGTCATGTACATTTCCTGGAGTTACTTTCGCACCCAGAACAAAGCCGTTGCGGTCGCAGGCCGTATGAAAACTGTAGGCAAATACACGTTCTTTTTCGCCCTTTACAAATAGTCCGCTCTCAGGGTCGGAGATGCTTGTTTTTGTTTCTTTCAGAGCGGACTTAGGCTTTTTTCCGAAAGGCTTCTTCCCATGCTGGATCCGGTCTTCATTAATCTCTTTATCAAGCTGCTCTTGGTACTTTTTGCTTTGCTCCTGTACCATCGTTTTTTCATATTTATTTTTGTTGGCGTTTGCCTTCACATGCGTTGCATCCATGAAAAGCACGTCAGGCTCTACAAAGCCATGCCCTAAAGCTTCTTCCAGAATACGTGCAAAAATGGATTCAAAAATATCCGTGTCCTTAAACCTGCGAACATAGTTTTTACCAAAAGTGGTGAAGTGGGGAATGGGCTGGGTGAAGTCATAGCCGATGAACCAGCGGTAAGCTACGTTCGTTTCAATTTCCCGAATGGTTTGGCGCATGGAGCGAATGCCAAATAGATACTGGATAAGCACGATTTTAATCAGAACTACGGGATCGACACTCGGACGCCCTGTAACCGCACTGTATTTATCTTGAACCAGCTCGTATATAAAACTAAAATCGATCGCATTTTCTAACTTGCGAACCAAATGATCCTTAGGCACAAGGTCGTCTAGCGCATTCACAGAAATCTGAAAGCGACCTTCATAATTATTTTTACTAATCATCATTTACACCTCGAATCAACCTTTTCCTTGACTTATTCTACAAAAAAAGTCTGTAGACCTGCTCCTTTCGGAACTTTGTCTACAGACTGGAGCCACCTCAGGTGGCTCTTCTATTTAGAGACAAGAACTCAATTTCACTCACTTCACCTCTGCAGGCCGTTCCTTTGCTTTATCGGATTCCCCCGCATTCCGGCTCGCTTCTTCCCGGTTCTCCATCATCTCATCGACCGTCTTGACCTTTAATCTTGCGGCTCCTTTATATTCCTTCGTGGGAAGCAGATTGCCTTTCGACTGCCGATCCTTCGCCTGAGCTATAGCTTCCGAATATTGAGGAAGCCACGGCTCTTGAGCCACGAGCATCTCATCGACAAGCTGCCAGATTTCTTTGGGATTACATACAGCACCGACAAGTGGATCCATCATCATCGCCTGGCGAAGCAGCAGATCGTCACCTGCTATCGCAGCCTCAACAGCGAGCCGCTGCACGGAGATGCTTGCATTGCAGACGGCTGCGCAGCCCATCGGCAGATCGCCAACATGCGGCATGGAGATGCCGTTCCGATCCACATAACCTGGAGCTTCTATAATAGCGTCATCTGGAAGGTTCGGGATAATTCCATGATTAACGACATTGAAGTGCCCCCTGTAGACCCGGCCAGTCTCCAGGCCTTCAATGATATAAGATCCATGCTCCTGACCGCAGTGCTCCGCGCTGTACTTCATCGCAGGCTCCTTCATCCAGTTCGGAAAATCAGTCTCGAACCAATTGCGGCCTTCCGTACACACCCTTAAATATCCACCTGTCTCCCCGTTGATCCACGTGCCCAAATCGATCCACTCTTCAATCTCCTCTGGACGCTTGCGGTACCAAGGTACATACTCGCTCAGATGTCCATTCGACTCTGTGCTGTAGTAGCCGAAGCGTCTAAGCATATCGATGCGGACTTTCTCAGTCACTTTGAATTCGGGATGATTCTCAAAGGCTTCCAGCAGCTTCCCCGTCATATCAGCGCCGTTATGTTTGACCTGCACATACCAGGTCTGATGATTAATGCCGGCACAGATGATGTCTACTTCCTCCTGCTTCAGACCGAGTGCTTCGGCGATCTGCCAATGTCCACCCTGGACGCCGTGGCATAATCCGATTGTGCGCACGCCGCCGTATTTGTTACATGCCCAGGTCAGCATAGCCATGGGATTCGCATAATTCAGCAGCAGACAGTCTGGATGCGCTACCTCTCGGATGTCTTTGCAGATATTCATCATTTCTGCGATACCCCGCTGTCCATACATAATCCCGCCAGCACACAGCGTATCCCCTACACATTGGTCGATTCCATATTTCAGCGGAATATCCACATCCATCTGGAAGGCTTCAAGTCCCCCGATCCGCACAACGGTAAATATATACTTGGCATTCTTCAGGGCCTCCCGGCGGTTAAGCGATGCCTGAATCTGTATGTTAAGGCCATTCTCGTCGATATCCCTCTGACATAGTTCGGTAACCATATCCAGATTATGCTGATTGATATCGGTAAACGCCACTTCAATATCCTTAAACTCTGGGACTGACAGCAGATCCCGCAGCAGCCCTCTCGTGAATCCGATACTGCCCGCTCCAATAAAAGCAATCTTGAACGACATGATTTAGCCTCCCTTGTGACTCTTGAACAGTCTGGTGCATCCAAATGTTCAGGGCCTATCCTTATAAGTCGGATTGTATCAGCTTCACAAGAGAAAGCGTTATCAAAATCCTATCCGCATAGATCTTAAATGTTCAAAATCCTCACCTCGGGCTCCTGAATTCCTGCGGGGTCCGCCCTGTGATCTTCTTGAACAGCGTACTGAAATACTGGGAACTGTTAATCCCCACATAGTCTGGGATCTCTACTACCGGAATGTCCGTATGGGTAAGCAGCATCTGTGCTTTCTCTATCCGGTATGAAGTCAGAAACTCAGTAATCGTTCGGCCGGTACAAGCTTTGAAAATACGGTGTACATAACCAGGATGAAGGTTAACTGAACCGGCCATGTCCTTGACTTGGATATCCCGGTCATAATTCTGGTGAATGTACCGGATCAATGTACTCACATATTCATTGCTCTCATAAGCTTCATTGGCAGTGACCTCCACCGCAAGCGTGGCTATACGAATGATCAGCTGGGAGAGCAGCAGGCTTATCATCAGCTGATTATCCGATGTCTTGGCATCCATCTCATGGATTAGGTTCTTAAGCGTGGGATAGATATCCCCATTCTCTCTTAACAGGACATAGGGCACCTTTAGCGCCAGAAGCCGGGCAACAGCCTGGTTCCCTTCAGCCATTCCCTTCATGCTTGGAGCAGCCGAGTCCTCTTCAGCGAAATGAAATTCCACATTCAGCATTCTGCAAGGACTTCCCTTGTCCACATGCAGCTTGTGGGTGACGTCCGCGTCTATCAGGATAAAATCACCTTTCTTCATTCGGATAGACTGCGATTCTGTATCCACCCTGCACGTGCCGGAGATGACATACATCACCTCCACACGGTTATGTCTATGAAACTTCATCTCGAAACCATCCCATTGCTTATAATAATAAGCTGCAATCTGCGGAATATAAGCACCTTCCAGCAGCTTGGGCTCGTACAAGCTGTAAGTGCGTTTAAGAATATCCTCACCCCCGTTGGCAGCCATGCTAACCCTTGATATCGTATCGAACTAACCGCTCAAGTTCTATTATAATAGGTTGACAGTAGATTTTCGCAGCAAAAATCCCTCTACAACCTAACGACCAGACCTTCTGGGCAAAGGTCTCAACCAGCATCGTTACTCGTAAAGGGATATATAGTTACGGCGGCCTCCTTAGTCGCTTTTCTCTCTTAAGTCTATTTATATATAATATCTCCGCGAAGAGACTCTACCTTATCCAAGGCAGCGGCAATATCTTCTTCGCCTACCCCGAAATGAGCTAGCGCCTCACCCAGATGCTTGACAATGGCATTGAAATGCTCTGGCTGAAGATTCATCCCGGTGTGAACCTTAGCCATGGCTCCTCCTGTATACTGGTTGGGCCCGCCCAAGGCATAGCTAATAAATTTGGTCTGGTGGGCACGCTGTTTGGTCATATCCGTATTCTCGAAGAAATGATTCACTTCACTATCGGCCAACACCAGATCATAGAAATAATCCACAACTTTAGCTATTGTGCCTTCACCGCCTAATTTCTCGTATAAAGTGCTCATAAAGTCATCTCCTATTCGATTGATATGGTTAACTTACCCATCCACTGTAATATAATACATTACACAATCCGGCTACAAACAACTCTTTGTTAATCCTAACTGTCTCAAGGGAATATAGACATCCAGTTATTGGGCAAGGAGTCTGTCTGATAGAACCTTCGCGGCCTGCTCACCTTGAGAAATGCAATCGGGGATACCCACACCGTCGTATCCTGAACCGCATATTAGCACTCCAGGATAGCGCACAGACATCACTGTTCGCAGACTCGAAATTCTATCTTTATGGCCAACCCTGTACTGGGGCATGGATTCGGGCATATGGGATACCACGCACAGCTCGGGTTCTGCAGTAATTCCCATAATGTCAGTTAATTCTTCTCTTACCTTCCTTGTCAGCTCCAGGTCTCCCATATTCACATCTGCTTCGGCACCGGCCCGGCCTATATAGGCTCTAAGCAGGATCTTGTCCTCTGGTGCGGTATGCAGCCACTTGAAGGATGTCCAGGTGCACGCCGTCATCAGCCTGCCCTCCGATCTTGGGATCACGAATCCCGAGCCAGTGAGCTTGGTGCGAATCTCACTCGCCTTGTAGCCTAATGCGACATTGGCAACAGATACATAGGGCACAGAGCCGAAGGCTTCCGATTCTCCAAAGCCATCCAGCAGCTTGCCGCAGGCAAAAGCGGGAACCGCCAGGATGACGGCATCTACCGGATAACTTTCCCCCGTATCCAGCCTGATCTGATATAGATCACCCTCCCGGCGTATGGACTCAATCGCGCAGCCTTTCAATATAGCAGCCGAGGAAAGCTCGCTTTCCAGCTTCTCGATGAGCGTCGACAGACCCTTCTTAAAAGTGAGGAACATACTCCGCTTGGCAATTTCAGGCAGCTCCCTTGCTGGTTCTGGAGTTCCAGAGGATGCTGCTGAGGACGCTGCCGTTCTACCGGCCATCATTCCAAGAATCAGACTGCGATACCTGCTCTCAATCTCATGGAACTGGGGAAAGGTAGACTGCAGGCTCAGCATACTGGTATCTCCGGCATAAATACCTGCAAGCAGCGGTTCAACCAGACGTTCAAGTACCTCCTTGCCAATTCTCCGCTCAATGAAGTCGCCGAGGGCTTCATCCCCCTTCCCTCTCCTTCTTGGAAGAATCAGATCCATCGCCGCCCTTGCCTTCCCTTGAATTGAGATTAAGTCTGTTGTGATAAAAGGCCCTACTTTCGTCGGTATTCCGAGAGCCAGTCCGGCCGGCATCTGCCGCAGCTTCCCCCGGTGTAATATGTAATTCGTTCTCGCCGCCGGGTTCGTGCCTGTTAACTCGCTCTCCAGACCGAGAGACTGTGCCAGGCGCAAGGCAGCAGCC
The DNA here is from genome assembly GCF_023704175.1 of Paenibacillus sp. YPG26. Taxonomy (NCBI): domain Bacteria; kingdom Bacillati; phylum Bacillota; class Bacilli; order Caryophanales; family Paenibacillaceae; genus Paenibacillus; species Paenibacillus sp. YPG26. The sequence goes on from NZ_CP084530.1 coordinate 2,161,553, forward strand.
TTCCGTCCGATAAATGAATCAGGCCCTCTCTCGATAATATAGCCATCTTGGCGTATTGTACGGATTTTGCCTCCTAATTCATTACTCTTCTCCATAATTGTGAGCTCAAGCGGTCTCCCTGCCTTCTCAAAATAAGTCTTCAAGTAATACGCGGCACTCAGTCCGCTGATTCCTCCACCAATGACAGCTATTCTTGGAACGTTATTACACATTTAGTATCCCCTGCCCCGCTTTTTTGTGTTAACGTACCATAACTAAAATTCAGCATTTGTGACAGTAATCACAAGGTCCTCAAGGCGATGGCCTATAATCTTAATAAGAGGACCCTCATTCGGTCCCAGCTATTCAACACATCCGAGGAGGAAGATACACATGAACGAATATACATCCACCGTGAACGCTACAGAATATCCCCCACAGCTTAAGCACAAGGTGATCTTTGAGACCTTTGATGAGCTGGAGCCAGAACAGGCCATGCTGCTCGTCAACGACCATGATCCCCTGCCCCTGTACTATCAATTCGCGGCAACCCGCGTGGATCAATTCAGCTGGGAGTACATTGAACAAGGTCCCGAATGGTTCCGTGTAAAAATAACCAAACAGTAAAGAGAACAATCGGGGATCCGGTGACTTCTGCTTCTGCCAATAGCAAGCAGCCTGCCAGCTGAATTCCCCGCTCTTCCCAAAAGGAGGCTGTTCGAGATCACAATAAAGATTAGGTCTGTACAAGCTGCCTTACTTATGCTTGTCATCCTGTTAATTATTGGAGGCTGCGATTGGAGCGTAGGTCAGCCAGCTGAATCCAGGCTGCCCTCTGGCAAGCCTGAAGTGCAGCGGCTGAATCAACCTCCGGTGCCGCCGGTAATCAGACGCAAGGGCAGAGAAGTATTTATTGAAATGACCGCCCAGATCACGCAGATTGAAATCTCCAAAGGTGTGCCTTATGAAGCCTGGACGTTCGGAGGCACCGTACCTGGACCCCTAATTCGGGTGAAAGAGGGGGATCAGCTTCATTTTACATTGAACAATATCGATCCCGAGACGCCTCATTCCATGGACTTTCATGCCGTGCATGCGGCTCCGAACCACAAATTCACCGATGTCATGCCAGGTGACAGGATGACCTTCAGCTATCCGGCGAATTCGCCGGGTGTGTTCATGTATCATTGCGGGACCAAGCCGGTACTTATGCATTTGGCCAATGGCATGTATGGCATGATTATTGTTGAACCGAAGGATGGATACCCTACCGATCAACAAGTAGACCGGGAATATATGATCGTGCAGAGCGAATGGTACAAAGAGAATGACTACCAGGATTTCTTGAACGGCAGGCCGCGCTATGTTGTCTTTAACGGGGACAACTTCACCCTGACCGATCACCCTCTGACAGCGAGGACGGGGGACCGGGTAAGGTTATATGTGCTCAACGCCGGCCCGAACGAAGTATCTTCCTTCCATGTGGTCGGAACGCTGATGGATACCGTCTATCTCGACGGCAACCCCCTTAATGTTCTGCACGGCATGCAGACCGTGCTGCTGCCAGCAAGCGGCGGCGCGGTGGTGGAATTTCAGCTGACTGAAGCCGGGGATTATACGATGCTCAGCCATCAGTTCAACCAGGCTTCTAAGGGAGCCGCGGGCCTAATTAGAGTTATCCCGGACGGCAAATAATCTTAGTGTCCCGCTCATAGATAAGAGACTGGCATTTATGTCAGTCTCTTCGTCTTCGTCGTTTAGTATCTTCGTCTCTTCATCTATTAGTCTCTTAGTCTCTTGCAATTTAATTGAACGTGTCTGAGATTTCGTCCTATAACCCTGACACCGCACCTGAGATCACTCTACTTCGCTAATACCTTAATTCTACTTCACTTACACCTTAACTCTACTAAACGAACACAGGTGGCTGTATAAAATTAACTGCCCATGCTAGTGGTCTGTTATCTTGTTAATCTCTTTGGGAGGGAACTAGGAATGTAGGAGCAATAAGGATCGCTCTCCAGATAATCGCCGGTCATCGCATACGCTCTCGCCCTAGATCCCCCGCAGAGCTCCTTGAACTCGCAGACACCGCACTTGCCCTTCAGAAGGCTCTTGTCACGGAGCTCTCTCATAACAACGGAGCTGCGATAGATCTCGCCAAGCGATCTCTCACGGACATTCCCGCATACAACGGGCAGGAACCCGCTGGGGTATACGTCGCCAATATGGCTGATGAACACAAATCCATCGCCGTCATTCACTCCTTTTGGTGCCCGGCCGAGTAGATCTTCACGCTTCATGACTTGACTTGGTGACGCAGTATTCAATCCTTCAGCAGTCTCAGTATTCTTCCTGCCTCTATTCCCAGCAGCCTCCGCTGTCCATGAGATTGGCTCTAGTCGCCGACGCTTCATTTCCTGCATATAGACCCGCCGGTAATGAGGCGCCTCCGTAGCCTTGATGCCATAAGGAACTCTGCCGGACAGCTCTGCCAGCCATTTCATGACCTCCTCATGCTGCTCGGCAGAAATAATATCCTTAACCATCCCCCGTCCGGTAGGCACTAAGAAGAATACACTCCATAGCACGGTGCCCATCTCGTGCACTTTCTGCGAGATCGCTTCAAGATCATGAAGATTATAATTTGAGACCGTTGTATTAATCTGAATCGGAAGCTCAAGCTCCTTCAGCCACTCAATCCCTTTCATGGTCTGATCAAATGAACCTTTGGTCCCCCGAAAGTAATCGTGAATCTCTGCGCAAGAACCATCAAGACTGAACGCCCATCTTGACAGTCCAGCCTCCTTGGCTTGCTCAATCGCCGGCTTGGTAACCCTTGGTGTAGCACTTGGTGTCATCGAGACTGACAAATGCTTCTCTCTAACGGCGTATTTAATAAGCTCGTAGAGGTCTCGCCGCATCAAGGGATCTCCCCCGGTGAACACGAACAAGGGATTGTCGAGTTCTGCGATCTGATCAATCAGTCTCTTCCCCTCTTCGAAGGTTAACTGCCGGGGGTCTGCCGTATACTGAGCCTCCGCCCTGCAGTGAAGACATTTAAGCGCGCATGCGCGAGTAACTTCCCATATAACAATGAACGGCGAGTCGGAGTAATCCCTCTCCTGCTTCATCATATTCATGCTGATTCCCCCAATCCAAATGTCTGTTATTCGAAACTAACACACACATGTGGGCAGCATTGTGACAGCTGTCACTTTTCATGAATAATAGGAACCAATATCTAGCCTGAATAGATCAATATCAGCCGGTGCGCGATGCCTATAAGCGTGCTAACAATAAGAAACCCCGCTTGGTTTGAAATGGGTTGGTACTCCCATTCTACAAGGCGGGGTTTCTGTCACTTGCTGTAATTCAGACTGTCTTGGAATTCTCATGCTTGACTGTCGCGGTTCCCGAGAGGCCATGTGTAATGAAAAGCAATATTCCTGTAAACAATACCCCACCTGCAAAGTTACCTAATAAAACCGGAATTTGATTCCACACCCACCAGTCACCCAGACTAACCTGCGCCCCGTACATAATCCCGGCAGGAATGACGAACATATTCACAACGGCATGTTCGAAGCCTTGGGCGAAGAAGATTAGAATCGGCAGCCACATAGCCAGGATCTTACCTGTTACCGAGCTTGAGGTGAAAGCCATGACTGCACCCAGTGTAACCATCCAGTTACAGAGTACCGCCTTCACAAATACGGCAATCATTCCATCACTGCCTAGTGCAGAATATCCATTTGTCTTGGTCTCTGCCAGCTTGATGATGTACTTGATTACTGGCTGGTCATGAATATGGCCAAAGTTCGTTACGGCCACATAATACAATGCCGCGTAGACGATGGAACCAACCAGATGCCCAACGATCACCCAGAAGAAATTCTCCAGCATACCTCCTATTGTTGCCCGTCTGGCTATTACTGCGAGTGGCGCAAGCGCAAAAGTACCTGTTACCAGCTCAAGTCCAAGCAGAATGATGATGACAAATCCTACCGGAAAGACCAAGGCTCCTATCAGTCCTAGTCCCGTCTGGGTCACTGCAGAGAAAGCAAGTGTAGTCGCGCAAGACAAGATAGCCCCAGCGAGAAATCCCCGAATAAGAAGATCCTTGACGGAAAGATTCGATTTGATGGTGCCAGCTTGAATCATCTGATTCAAGACTTCCTTCGGCTGTATATAACTCACAGTAACTCCCCCTCTTGATCCTCTAGGAGGCCCTTGTGGGCTCCATGGTCTCCACATGCAGAATGATATTGTCTGTGCTCTCTTCTACTTCCACATGGTAAGACTTGACACAGCCTTCGTCTGGAGCTTGAACCATCCCATCGTTCAAATTGATCTTCCAATCATGCAAAGGACAGTAGACATGATGATCACACACTAAGCCCTCAGACAGCTTCCCATTCTTGTGCGGGCATAAGTTCTCAATTGCGCGCAGTTCTCCGCCTGTCAATTTGAATATGGCAATCTCTGTGTCCAGGATCCGGACTACCCGCGCCCTCTTCTCCTCAATTTCGCTGGCTTGACCTATAACGTAACTCTTCATGTCGCATTTCCCCTTTGATATTGTTATTTGATTACATTCGTATGGGCTGAAGTGGTTCGTAGTTCTTGTTCAGGCGTTCCTGCTCAATGATTTCTGTCCAAGGGTCGGAAGTAAGTCCTGCACTAAATTCGTAGCGCTGCTGCAGAGCCCGGCGCTCTTCTTGGGAAGCCAGAGCTCTCTTGATGAACTCCAAACCAACACGTTCAATCCATTTGGATGTACGCTCATTGTAATTGGCATTCTCGCGGTACAACTGGAAGTACGCCAGTGTCCACTCGATAACTTCAGCTTCCGACTTCAGCTTGACCAGCAACTCAGCAGCCCGGACATCCGTCCCTCCGTTACCGCCAACATAGATCTCCCAACCCCCATCAATGGCCACAACCCCCAAGTCCTTAATAGTTGCTTCAGCACAATTTCGGGGACAGCCAGATACGGCAACCTTTGTCTTTGCCGGGGTACTTATACGTTCAAGTCGTTTCTCCAGCTCAATCCCCATACTCATTGAATCCTGGGTTCCGAACCGGCACCAGGTAGAGCCAACGCATGTCTTGACTGCGCGAAGGGACTTGCCATATGCAAATCCAGAGGTCATATCCAGCTCTTCCCATACTTTTGGCAGATCTTCCTTCTGGATCCCATATAAGCCTATCCGCTGAGCACCCGTTATCTTCACCGTTTCCACATTAAATTTGACCGCGACATCGGCAATTCTTTTCAGATCCTTCGCAGTTGTAACCCCTCCATGGATCCGGGGGATGACCGAGTATGTTCCGTCCTTCTGGATGTTGCCATGATTGCGTTCATTCACAAAACGGGATTCCTTCTCATCCTCATGCTCTACCGGCCATATCATACCCAGATAATAGTTAACCGCAGGTCTGCACTTGGAGCATCCCTCCGGGTTCTTCCAATCCAGAACATGCATTACCTCCTTCGAAGTAGTCAGCTTCATGGAACGTATTGCTTCTACCACTGCCTCACGTCCAAGCGGCGTGCACCCACAGATTCCTTCCTTAACTTCGGTAACCCCATCGGACCCGAGGACATAGGTTAGCAAATCTTCAACCAATGGTTTGCATCCGCCACAGCTTCCGGTCGCTTTGGTGCAATATTTAACATCATTCACATTGGTACAGCCCTTCTCCTCGATGGCCCTCTGAATGTCTCCTTTGGACACTCCGTTACATCCACACACAATTTCGTCATTAGACATAGCTGCCACGAATTGAATACCTGATTGTGGCTTGGCAGTTCCCTGCGAACCAAGTACCAGTTCTTTTTCTTGGCCGCTGATATCCTGACCAGTCCGGATCATTGAGAAGAGCTTGGAGCCGTCACTGGTATCACCAAAGAGCACAGTACCGATCAGCTTGCCGTCCTGAACCACAATTTTTTTATATACATGATCGAAATCATCCTGAATCCGGAATGAGCGTGTCCCGGGTTGATCCAGGAATTGACCTGCCGAGAATACATTCACACCCGACACTTTCAATTTGGTAGAGACCACCGAGCCTTTATAACCTGGAGATGGAATTCCAGCAAGTCTCTTAGCCAGCTCACCTCCTTGCTCAAAGAGAGGAGCAACCAAGCCGTACACCACCCCTTCATGCTCTGCACATTCCCCGACGGCATAGATATGGGGAGTACCTGTTTCCAGATAGTCGTTCACCACTATTCCGCTGTTGACCTCAATTCCACTCTCTTTGGCCAACCCTACATTCGGGCGAATCCCAACAGCCATCACAACTAAATCGGCCTTAACTTCACTGCCATCCTTGAATCGGACGCCAGTCACCCGTTCGTCCCCTAATATGGAGTCGGTGTTCTGTTCCATTAAGAAATTCATTCCCTGGCTCTCCAGTTCAGAACGAAGCATATTAGAAGCAATCTCATCCAACTGGCGGTCCATCAAGTACTTGGAGTTGTGAACCACCGATACTCCCATATCCAGATTAAGAAGACTCCGGGCAGCCTCAAGCCCCAATAATCCACCTCCAATCACAACAGCATGCTTATACTGCTTGGCAGCATCCATCATAATTTCACAATCTTCAATATTTCGAAAAGCTATCACACCCTCCTTATCAGCTCCTGGAAGCGGCAGCATGAAAGGCAGTGAACCTGTTGCGATGATCAGGTCATCATAACTAACACTTAATCCCTTATTGGTGGTCACAGTTCTGAGCTCAGTATTTATCCGTGTTACTGTCTGGCTGGTATGAAGGGTTATTCCGTTGTCTCTGTACCAGTCCAAGTCATTAATTACGATGTCTTGAACTGATGCATCACCAGCAAGCACAGAAGATAACAAGATACGATTGTAGTTCGGATGCGGTTCACTACCCAGTACTGTGATATCGTACTTCTCCGGTGCCAGCTTTAACAATTGCTCAAGTGTGTTGATTCCTGCCATACCATTACCAATAAGCACAAGTTTCTTTTTCATTTGCCCACTCCCTTATGTTAGGTTTGTGTTAATTAATGACTAAAAATAATCAAATCATCAAACTCGTGTAACTATAACTAACATATCCAGTGACTATAAATTACAATCTTTTTCTTGAAAAATCAACCATTTTTTTATGAAAAGGTTTACTTCTACCGCTATATAAACGCATTTACTTAATTTTTTGCTTGAAATATATAGGGGATGTCACTTATATTGAATACAACATTATGTCATATAATCTTACATTATGTACGAGAGGAGACAATGAGACAAATGAGAACCGTGTTTTTTGTTGGAGCGGGTCCTGGTGATCCCCAATTGATTACTCTTAAGGGACTTGAATGTATTCAACATTCTGATGTCATTATTTATGACAGGCTGGCTAATCCTGCACTTCTTGAACATGCCCGTGCTGACGCGCTCAAGATCTATTGTGGCAAGCACCCCAATCATCACTGTATAGAGCAATCACAAATTAATGAGATTATCATTGAAAAGGCCTTAGAAGGTAAGATAGTAACCCGGTTAAAGGGCGGAGATCCGTGCATATTTGGAAGGATTCATGAGGAGCTTGAAGGATTGAAAGCTTTAGGGATTCCCTATGAGATTGTTCCCGGCATTACAGCAGGCATCGCGGCTCCAGCCTATGCCGGCATCGCAGTCACACAACGTAAGGTTGCCACCTCATTTGCTATGATCGCCGGACACTTATGTCATGGCAATTCCATATCGGAGGAGAAATGGAAGGCATACGCCGTGGGAATTGATACGTTAGCCATCTATATGGGAATAAGCAATATCGATTATATCTGTAATCAGCTTATTGATTATGGCAGAGATCCTTACACTCCGACGGCTGTTATCACTTGGGGTACCACATCAGATCAGCGTACTCTGGCAGGAGAACTTCATAGAATTCCTATACTTGTACATGAACATAAGATTCAGAACCCAGCAATTATATTAGTCGGGGAAGTTGTGAAGATGCACGAACAGTTAGCTTGGTTCAATGAGCAGCCAATAGACGTTTTTGATTAGCATGATGCCACAACATCTATGCCTTCCAATGGATACAAATAAGCTCCTGGAAAGTGAACACTTCCCAGGAGCTTAACAACAGCCTGAAACTAACTATTGATTTATAATAACAAGATTAATAAATTCCTGCTTTCACCGAAGTTAATTTAATTCCATTGGCGCCGTTCACCACCGTGTTGCCCCAGCTTGTCAGACTTCCTGCAGGACCTGTTGCCAGATCCAGGTAGGATAGATCGGAACTGTTCCCGTACCATGACCAGGCCAGCCAGCCAACACCCTTCTCCTGACCGTATTTCATAATTGCAGTCTCGTCTACATCCGCGCCTTGATGGTAACCTCCAAATTCACCAATGATGAGCACGAGTCCCTTAGCCAGCACATTCTCCATGTTGGCTTTAACGGTTGCGGCATCCTTTCCCGCATATTCGTACATATGAATTGAGAAAATGGTATTCTTGAGCGTATCAGCAGCAAAGACAGATGTACCGTAATCCACAATGGACTGCGGATATTGCCCCCAACCCGCACAATCTACCATTAACGTATTCTTGATCCCCGCATTTCTAAGCTTAGGAATGGCCGCTTTGTAGCCATTGGCCCAGCCGCTTCCGTTCCAAGAGCCATACCACTCGTTAGCAATATTCACAATTACCCGGTCTTCTTTGCCTATAAGCGCATCTTTAATGCTAATCCAGTAGTTAACCGCATTGTCAAGAGACGCCGTATCGTCTTTGCCTGTGGCATCATGAACCTCAAGTACGGCAACCATTTTGAACTGAGACACCAGTGAGATGATATTCTTGACAGAATTCAGATCATCCTTGGTATATTGACTCCCATTCGACAGCACGATCCGGACGGTATTGGCTCCAGTCCTGGCGATAGCTGGAATCGCCGTGTATAGATCATTCTTATACCAGCTGTGCGCATGATTTACCCCCCTCATTACAAAAGGTTTGCCAGTTGAATCATACAATTTGGTACCGTTTACATAAAAACCCGAAGCTGCAGATGCTTTAGGAAGCGTGCTGCCTATTCCTACAAAGAACAACAGAGCAGCCAGCGTAACGAGAAAACCTCTTCGTAAAGTCATGTTGATGAACTCCTCCTAATCTAGTTGTCGAATGACGATCCATAGGCACTAAATCTTCAGTATCCTCGCGAGATAACCGTTGTAAAATATCACCAACCAGCTGGTCTGTCGCCATTCTATCATTCCTATTTATGTAATAACATTGGATTCATTTGTAATTCTCATTGTCCTATTTTCTTTTTTCTATAACTATTTTGTGTTAGATTCGCCTTTTAGGAATTCATTTCGCATCCACAGGAGACACTACTGCTCAGGACTGCGCTGGTAACAGACAGCGGCTCTCCACAATTAGATGCGAAGGAGTGTGACAAAAATGGCTGACAACAAACAAAATCGTAACCGTGACAGCAAGGATGGGATTGACGCAGGCGAAGCCGCAGGAACAGTTGGCGGTGCAGCGGTAGGCGCAGCCGTAGGTTCAATTCTGGGTCCGCTGGGAACCGTGGTTGGCGGTGTTGCCGGCGCGGCATTAGGAAATAAAGCTGGCGAGGGCGCCACAGGCGATGAGAATCAGTCAGGGCAAGGCAATAAAGGCAGATCTTAAGCTGGCGAAGCAGCCTTGTAATGAAGCTCTAAGAGGAGAACAGCATGATGCTGTTCTCCTCTTTTATTTTCACAATCGAGTGGCCTATATGTCCTGCTCTCTAATGCGGCTAACGCATGCATAAAAACATCAAATTGGGAGCAAATTACATGGAAATTAAGTGAAGAGGGAGAGCTTATGCTGTTCAAACTTCTAAAGCAGATCCTGTTCCACACCCGCCGCAATGAAAAGCAGAACAACGCCGACATCCAGATGGATAAGGGCTCACATGGGAGACATATAAGTCCGGTATTAAGCGATAAGCTGGCTATGATCCAACAGCGGATGGGGAACAGCTCTGACTTCATCACCCGTGAGATCAAGGGTTCCTCCGATGCCTCATATCCATTCGCTATATGCTACATTGATGGATTGATTGACCAGACCCTTCTTACAGATCTGATGGAATCCCTAACCTCCATGCTCGGTGAACCCAGACAGAGTGATGAAGACAAGAATCCCGGAGTGTGGCTGAAGAACAAGCTGCCCGCCGGGAATCTTAACTTCGTTCATACTGAAGACGAGATGCTGCGCTTTATACTCGAAGGCCAAGTTCTTGTTATGATCCATGGTGTGGAAGAAGCTTACGCGGTCTCTATTCCAGGCGGATTCAGGCGGGCTGTTGAAGAACCCACCTCACAAACAGTTGTGCGTGGGCCTAAAGAAGGCTTTACAGAAGACATCTCAACAAATATCTCCCTGATTAGGCGAAGAATCCGGTCATCGGATCTTCGCTTCGAATCCCGCACGGTTGGGGAATATACCCAGACCAAGATTTCTGTCGCGTATATGAATGGAATTGCAGATCCAGAGGTGGTCAAGGAAGTTCTGGCCCGAATCGATAAGATTCAGACTGACAGCATTCTGGAGAGCGGCTACATTGAAGAGTTCATTCAAGACGGCGTCAGATCCACCTTCCCCACCATCTATAACACCGAGCGGCCTGATACCGTTGCCGGCGGGTTGCTGGAGGGCCTGGTTGCCATATTGGTTGATGGAACGCCATTTACCTTGATTGCACCTGTAACCTTCTTCCGGTTTATTGTGTCGAGTGAAGATTATTACCAAAGGTATGATCTGGCTACTTTTCTTCGAATCATTAGGTTTGTCTCTTTCTTCGTTGCTCTGCTGCTTCCGTCTGTCTATATCGCCACTACTACCTTCCATCAGGAAATGCTGCCTACAACCTTGCTAATTGCATTGGCCGGTCAACGTGAGAATACCCCTCTTCCCGCGCTATTGGAGGCTCTGGTGATGGAAGTAACTTTCGAAGTAATCCGCGAAGCAGGTGTTCGTATGCCGCGTGCAATCGGGCCGGCCATCTCTATCGTGGGTGCGCTTGTGCTGGGCCAAGCGGCTGTTCAGGCGGGTATCGTATCAGCTGCCATGGTCATTGTGGTCTCATTTACCGCGATCTCCAACTTTGTACTCCCTGCTATTAATATGGCCGCAGCAGTGAGACTGCTTAGGTTCGTGCTGATGTTCCTTGCAGGTTCACTGGGACTGTTCGGGATACTTGCCGGTCTGGTTCCTATCTTGGCTCATATGGCCTCGCTTCAAAGCTTTGGTGTTCCCTATTTGATGCCACTCGCACCATTTAACAAAACCAATTTGAAAGACTTTATTATCCGTGCCCCCTGGTGGAGAATCAAGACCCGTCCCGTGAGGATTGGGGACCAGAACAGGATGAGACAAGCTGATAAGCCTAAATCCTTTGCTCAGCAGGCTACTGATAAGTCGAAAGATCCGATGTGATAAGGGGTGGAGTTATATGCGCCGACTCGGGATTGGCATAGTCATGCTAATGCTCCTACTGGTCCTAACGGGCTGCTGGAACCGGATTGAACTAAATGAACTGGGCATCGTTGTGGGTACGGGTGTGGACTATAAAGACGGGGAATGGGTCATCTCCTACCAAATGATTGCCGCCTCATCCACGGCTTCAGGAGGGAGCAGCAGCTCGGGAGGCTCTTCCCAGTCTTCAGTTAACGTCTTCTCCGTGAATTCCAAGACCATTCACCAGGCTCTAAATCTTAGTAATCTGGAGAATCCGCGCTATATCTATGTGGCCCATAACAAGGTTGTAGTGATTGGCAAAAGCGCAGCCGAACACGGTATTGGTGAATTAATGGACTACTATCTACGTAATTCACAGCCCAGAGAGACTGTCCTGATGACTCTAACTGAAGGGCGGGCTATTGACATTCTGAATAAGCTTAGCCCACCAGAAAGACTCCCGGGCTCAAGTATCTCAGATATGTTAAATAAGGAAAACAGACAGGTCTCTGTATTTCCCATTATTAACGTATTCAAGTTCGCTTTAGCGATGAGCTCAGACGCCAAGGGCGTTAGAGTTCCGGTTATAGAGCTAGCCGGAGATAAGTCAGAGAACAATGAAGAAGAGTTAACAACTGAAGATGTTCTGAAGCATACTCAGCCTCCTCTTAAGCTGAAGATTACGAAGCTCGGGGTATTTCGCGGTGACCGCCTGGCGGGTCTGCTTGATTATAATGAAAGTCTCGGAGTCTCCTGGATCACAGGAGATATTAACAGAACTGAATTCTCCTTCCCATGCTCAAGAGAAGGATCACCCGGAGAGCGTGCCGGATACAGCGTGAATTCCTCCAAGACCAAAATCACTCCAAAAAAGTCCGGCTCCCGTTATGTCATGCATATCAAGGTGACGATGAAAGGTAATTTGACGGAATCCACATGCCAGCTGGATCTAAGCAGTTCGAAAGTGATTAATGAGCTAGAGGCTCAAATTAACCAACGAGTTGAAAATGATATTCATACAGGTTGGGCCGCCATGAAGAGACTTAAGACAGATGCCGCAGGCTTCGCGGATAGAATACACAGGAAATTCCCGTCCGATTGGAGAGAAATCAAGGAGAGCTGGGAGGATAAATGGTCTCAAATGGACCTGGATATCCAAGTGCAAGCCACCATTAGACGTTCAGGGCTCATTCAGAAATCTTTTGAATTCTCCCAGGAGAAATAGCGACATTGTCACGGCCCTGAGACGTATTATTGCCCATGAAGGAGTTCACATCAAATGAACAAGCTTCCCGTTCGAATATCAGGACTTGCCATAACGTTATCATTGTTCCAGTTAGGAAGCACCACACTCTTCCTGCTGGGCGGGACAGCCAAGCAGGATGCGTGGATATCCATGTCAATAGGAGCAGTAAGCGGTCTCCTTCTGCTGCTCCTATATCTTGTAATCTATAATCTCGATGCCAAAAAAGACCTGTTCGAACTCTTCCGCAAGTATTTTGGTAAGATTATGGGTAGTGTGATCGCATTAGCCTTTGTTGCCTATTTCACTTATGAGGCTTCCCGGAATCTGCGTGACCTGGGTGAATTAACTGTGATGACACTGCTTGACAGAACCCCTTTATTCTTCACTTTGCTGGTTGCCATCATCGTAATTGCAAATAGCGTGAGATATGGCCCCAGGGTATTTTTTATTATATGTACGACTCTGATGCCTGTCCTTGTTCTCGCCTATGGTCTGCTGCTTCTGTTCATATCTATAACTGGAAATGTCCATCTTGAATTCCTCCTGCCTGTACTGGAGAACGGAATAGGACCTGTATTATCAGCAGCGATCCCCGAGCTTGTCTCATTTCCATTTGGTCAGACCGTGCTGTTCCTTGTCTTCTTTCCCTTTGTCCCGAAGAGCCGACATATGAACAAGACGATCCTGTACGCCTACTGCATCACGGCTCTAATTCTAATTGTTCTGAATCAGCTCGTCATTCTGATACTAGGACCCGGAATCGCGGCGAACAGTACCTATCCTTTGCTCCAGGTCGTGCAGATCATCCAATTGACCAAGGTACTCGAGCGAACCGATGCGCTTTTTACACTGGTTCTCTTCCTGGGGCTTGGAATAAAGATAACCTGCTTTTATCTCGGTGCGGTAATCGGTCTCTATAGAATCACTTCAGTTGACATCAGAATATGGGTGATTCCGCTGGGAACCGTGATCCTGCTGCTCTCCCTTATGTCCAAGGATTACACAGAATTCATATGGATTGGACTTCATTTCACCGTCACAAAGGTATTTCCCCTGTTCCAGATTGCTCTCCCGATCCTGCTGATCTCTGTCATGCTGCTTCGCAAGAATAAAAGAAAAGAAGGCTGATATCCAGCCTTCTTCATGCCTATTCAAGCCACTTCAGCGCGTAAAGCTGCTCGAAGATCTTCTGACTTACCTGAGAGACAAGATCCAGATCTTTGTAATTCAACCAAGCCAGTTCCTCGATCTCGGAGGCCGGGCTTAAGGTGCCTGTGAAGCTTGCGGTATAACATGTCATCTTCACCTTGATATCCTTGGACTTCCCGTGAGCTTCGGCCTCGAATATACCGAAGAATTTGATGGTGTCGAGTTCAATCTGTACGGATAGCTCTTCCGCAATCTCCCGAATCAGCGTGCTTTTATCACTTTCTCCAGGGTCTCTTTTCCCGCCTGGCAGGTAGAAGCTCTCTTGTCCTCTCGACCGGGCGCACAGAACCTGGCCATTCTTCACATGAATCCATGCAATCTTGTCGATTGTATTCACTCCAAAGTCCCCCTAATTGGTATACTTCTACGCAGACTTGCGCACCAGATTTCTATTCTACCAAATTTTCATAATATTCACACTCGATTTCCTCTGGCATTCAGGGCATGTGCACAGTCACCAAATGCCGGTTATCCGCCTACAATAGAAGAAAGCTTGACAAGATTGGAGGAAGATATCGTGATTGTTATTGGTGATCACACGCCGAGTGAGCAGATCAGTCAGTTGATTGGCTCCGAGTCCGCGAGGGCCATCATAATGCAGAAGGAAAAGAGTTCATTCACATACTGGTATCCTAATCTGGACGCTCTGAGATTTGAATTACAGCTAAGAGAAGAGATCACGTCTGCAGCAAGAAGGTTGAATTCCAGTGGTGCCAAGTTCGCCAAGTTCAATAACTCACGCTGTAATGAGGCGTACTGGAATCGGGAGAGCAATGGAGGCTTCCGGTTGAAGCAAGGAGTCGAGCCATCGAAAGCCATTCAGGACATTTACGAGAACGGGCCGTTGTATGCTTTTGAGTGCGGTACTGCTATAGTTATTGTCTGGTATAAAGCGGTAATTGAGTCGATCTCCCCGGATGCCTTTGACGTCTATTTCACCAATCTGTTCCTGTGGGATGGAGAGCATGACCCCAATCTTGTCCTGAAAAAGCTAGAACAACACGAGGATGCCTGTCCTGGCGATGTCCAGTATTTCGAGAATCCCGATGTAGATCCGGATAAGCCCGAGTGGCAGGGTGAAAATGTGGTTCTGCTGCAGACTAATCTCTATTACGGGCATGGAATTGGCATTGCAACCTCGGAGCGGATTATCGCAGCGTTGAACAAGCGACGTAAGCCGAACAGCAGCATTTCAGCCTATCTAACCAAGTATGTGCTTCATCCGGATTTTGAGTTTTTGAGACAATTTCAAGCTAAACCGGTCACGGCACGCATCGGAGGACAAATGCTGCAGGTGTGGGCTTAACGGGCACAAAGAAGCCTTGAAGGTCTATGCCTTCAAGGCTTCAGTCAGCTCTGCTGCAGCAGTCAGTACAGCCGCAAGGATTACTTATCTCGCCCTTTTTGCTTGAGTGCTTCGCGCAAAATAACTTCAATCTGTGCATTGACACTGCGAAGCTCGTCTTGTGCCCATTTCTCCAGAGCTTCATATACTTTGGGATCGAGACGAAGCGGGAAATTCTTCCTTGCCATTAATAAATAGTTCCGGTGTTGATTATAGGTTGGGCAGAGCGTTCAGAGACCATTGCAACCATCAGATTGTTAATCATTTGCGCTTTCTTCTCATCATCAAGTTCGGCGACTCCGCTGGCTTCAATGGTTGCCATAGTTGATTTGACCATTTCAACAGCTCCTTCTACGATGATCTTGCGTGCTGACAGAATAGCTGTAGCTTGTTGTCTCTGAAGCATGGCATGTGCAATCTCAGGAGCGTAGGCCAAATGCATCAATCTTGCCTCAATCACCTCAACACCCGCTAGTTCGAGACGCTTTTGCAGATCCGTGCGAAGTTCATTTGCAATCTCGTCCGCATTCGCACGAAGAGACAGGACCCCTTCCACATCATGGTTATCGTATGGGTATTTACTGGCAATATGACGAAGACCTGTCTCACTCTGAATTTGAACAAAGCGGTCATAGGAATCCACGCCAAAGGCGGCTCTTGCCGAATCGGTAACCCGGTAGACAATTACAGCAGCAATCTCAATCGGATTTCCTGAGACATCATTAACCTTTAGCTTCTCCGAGTTAAAGTTGATCACCTTGAGAGAGATCGTCTTGCGAACCGAGAACGGAGTTGTGAAGTATAAGCCGGCTTCATTGATCGACCCTATATATTTACCCAAAAAAGTGATCACCTTGGATTCATTCGGACCTACGACGACAAAACTGGATGCCGACAAGGCAGAAATGACAAAAAAGGCTGTTCCCGCTGGCTGTCCGTTCAGGACCAGCAGCACACCTGCACCTACCAGAATCAAGAGAAATACTGCGGCGATAAGTCCGCCAATTCGAAATGCCTGTTTTTCCTCCACTTACAATTCCCCCTTTAAAATAACTAATTAATTTCATATCAATGTGATATCACTTTTATATTACTTTTATATCATCACTTCCACATTTTATCAATGGGTAAAATAAAAAAACCTCTATTCGAGGTTTTTTGGGGGTTGGTGTTCATATCACTTTGCTGTAAGCTCGTCTTCTGTTACCCACTTATGATTGGTCACCTTGGGTCCGCCATTGGTAGGCGTATAATCAATCATGTACACGGTTGTACGCTCGGCTGAGTCGATGGTTGCCTTGGCTCCCTTCATGCCTTTCATATGATCCGCTTCAAGGACCACTTCATCGCCAGGATTATAAGACTCGGCTTGCGCGGCTTGAAGTTCTTCGTGAATCACCCATTTGTGATTGGGAACCTGCTCTCCGCCAGTTACCGGAGTATAGGTCACGGCATAAACGATCGTGTCGTAAGCACCCACTATGGTTCCAGTTGCCCCCTTCATACCGGACATGTGGTCAGTCTGAACCATTGCTTGGCTTCCTACTTTGTAGGTAGGATTTGCTGCACTCTTCAGCTCAGGCGGCACCTCTCCTGACCCCGAGTGGTCCATTTCCTCATGACTGCCAGAAGAATGGTCAGAGGACGAAGTCTCCTGCTCATTACCGTTCCCGCACCCGCTCAGCAAGAGAATGAGGACAGCAGCGATCAATAACCATTGTTTTTTCATAAAGTACACTCCTCTGTAATCAAATGTTCAATATCTATACTATACCCTCCTAAGGTATATTGCAAACTTAACTCACGCATTTACATTTGTAGAACTTTTTTGCACTGAAGCCGGGCGTGCTCTCCGCCAGTTCAGCTTATGAATTCCCCACTGCTCCATGAAGTAAGCTAACGGAATCATCATCAGCAGCATCGTAGGATAGAAATAGCGCTCCATCGTTATAAATGGCAGATAAATTACCACAAAATAAGCAACAACTGCCAAAAAGCCATAGTGTGCAGATGTTCTGTACCGAAGCATTTTGCACACGCCTGCAATACTGAGGATTAGATATAAGATATGCTGCAGAGCAGCTAGCCAAAAGGGAATACCGAATATAGGCGCCCAGTAGAACGGAACAATGATCAGCCGAATTAATTTGCCAAAAAGCAGCCAGGCTCCAAATGTGATCGGATGATGGGTAATCTGATATTTGAAGATCAGCTCAGCCAGCTCTTTCTGCTGTTCTTCCGAACCGTGACGATAAGTCTTATATAATTCTTCGTGGTCTCTGATGAAATCTTGAGGTTCTTGTCCATTGATCAACATGCCGAGCAGCAGCGGATTGGCGGACGAATTAGTTAATGGGATGAATTGATGGAAGACTTGATAATTCCGAACCCACCAAGGACTTAAGCAAATGATCAAGGTGAGACCTAAAATGATGGTGTTTCTAGCTATCAACTGAAATTTCTCTCTACGGACTAACCAGATTAATCCAATAATCAGAGGAAGCATCGCTGCGGTGGGTCTGAAATAAATAGCACCCGCAATAGCCAAACCGAGAATTACATAATCGCGCTTGCGGTTCGTATCTAAGGCATTTAACAACAGATAAGTCAGCAGCAGCAAAAAAAAGGTGAAACAGGTCTCAGTCAGAATCAAATCAGCCGCATAATAAATAGGAACATACGCAGCCGCCAGGATAACCGCGAGCTTGGCCGTCCGCTTCCCAAAAAGACGATCAGTAATTAAATAGATGAGTCCTACTGAAGCTGAAGTCAAAAGGGCCTGGAATATACGAAAAGCATAAATTCCGGCATCCCCTGTTCCAAACACCTTCATAATACCGGCTATCAACACAGGCAGCCCAGGCATTATAAAAGCGGATAGTGTCGTAACCGGGTTATAATAGATTAATTGACCATGCTCGAGCAAATACTGCCCGCTTCGCAAATACCTGACATCATCGTTATCCAGCTTGCTAAAGCTTCCTAGAAGCAGTGAATGCTGGTGAACAAATATAGTAAGAACACATACTGCAAATACAACACCACAAATCCATAACACAAACCAGTCTCTCTTCTTCTCCATTTCCCTCTCTCTTTCACTAATAATTCGATTCCATAGTTATCATATACGTTCTTGAGTAGAATCTCTACCTCAGTGAAATAGTTGTCTTCATAACAAAAAGCCGCTCAATTCCTTGAGCGGCTCCCTAAATTTAATTCATTCCGCACACCTCGGCGACTAGCAGGCAGGAACGAATTCTTGCTTTTACGATCTCTGCCAGACATCCTCGTATTCCTTGCGGCGCCGGAACTGGGCATCGGCATACGAGCATGCGGGTATGATCCGGTTATGAGTCTCACGGGCATGCTCCACAACCCGGCGAATCAGTTCTTCTGCCAGCTTCTGACCCCGCATTTCCTCGGCCACGTAGGTATGATCAATAACCAGAGTACCTTCACCCGCTGGCTTAAAGGTTACCTCGGCGATCATCTGTCCATTTTCTTTAATTACAAATGCGTTGTCTTCCTGTATCGTCTCTCTCATCTCAAGCTGCTCCTCTCTTGTTCGAAAGATCCTCACTAGTTATATACCCGTCTTGCATCGCTTTCATACATAGGATAGCCTACTCAGGATCCGCTAACATGTGATCCGGTTGTTTAAATAACCGAAGAACGGGTAATTTCCTATACATGATGGAATGAACTTCTGTTACCGCGGTTGATGCGGTCTCAAGTTCATCCATTTAGCTAGACCAATTCTCAGAAAGAGGAGTGTACGACCATGAATAAGAAACTGATGTTCACTGCAGCAGCGATGGGCGCCGCCTATCTGATGAGAAATCCGGAGTCCCGCCAGAAGCTGATGGGACAAGTGCAGAACTTTAGCAAATCCGGTACGGGTGCTTCTATCGGTAAATACCTGAATCAATTTGGCCTGGGGAAAAGCTCAAGCTCCACTTCGGTCACCAACAGCTCTAACCCAAATTAATCTCAACTAAGCTTAAAGTGGATAATAACCACGCACATGAAATAACCGCTCTCCGGGGACTGCCGGGGGGCGGTTGTTTTTTGTGTTTTATATAAGGAATCAATCCTCGCCGTACTTGATCCGGTATATTTTGGCCATCGCATGAACGCGATCTGTCACATTTAGCTTCTTGAAGATGTTGGTCACATGATTCTTAACCGTGTGAACGCTAATTTTCAAATATTGACCTACTTCATTATTATTCAGGCCCTCGAGGATCAAATGTAAAATTTCCTTCTCCCTGTTAGTCAAATCCAAAGTCAAAATCACACTCTTTAAATCTGTTAATTCCTCAATCTGCTCATGGCCGATCTCCACCTTAGTGGTACCGGAACATTCATGGGAAGAGTCATGACAAGCTTCAAGAGTGCTCATGCATAATTCCTTTAGATCATGGTCCAGGAAATCCCAGCTTGCCTTTTTATCTTCCTTGATAATCCCTATATATATGAATCCGAGGATTTTAGTCGATACACTAAGCTCTTCAGAGTCTGTGCGGCCTGGTAAGGTATACATTTCCTGCATTAGCCTCCATTCAGGTGTGTGGCTGATACGCTTAACCAGATAGTCCTGATTATAAGGGAGCACTCTACAAATATTTAGCAGCAGCTCTGTATGTTCCTGTGATATTTGCACAGCAGCCGCCAACCTACTTAGTACCTTCATTGCCAAATGAGTGGCATGATACTGCTTGTCGTTCATCTCCCCCATACTCGAATGCAGAACTTCAAAAATGGATTCATCCTTGTGAGGAGGCAGTTCATTAGAGGATTCCAGTCCACTCTGTCTAAAAAATGTATTCACCATGCCAAGGATACAGGAAGCTTGCCGCAAATCTGCATTCTCAGCAAATTCAATTGTAAAGAGGCCCTGCTGCTGTTGCCCCATAAGTATATAAAAGTGTATACAATGTTGTTCCACCCACAAGCTCACCGGGGATGGATTCGCGGAGCGCCCTGCAATATCACGGTGTAATGTCAGTATGTCATGCGACATATCTCCGCGGTACATGAAATCCCCATTCGTTGAGGAGAAGCATGTGAACTTGCCGTTATTTACAGTCTGACAGAAATCCAAAATCTTATAAAAAACATGCTTGCTTTCTTTGGCGTAAGTAGTAACATCCATTAATTCCAGCCAATTATAAAATACAGCTTCGATATATTGATAAGTTCGCAGCTTGGCGTTATTTGTCTTCCTCTGGGATATGAAATGTACAATGAAATTCAGCGCTTTAAGTAAATTTTTGCTGATATCCATATCTTTGAAAGAGCCCCCGAAGATCATGCCAACTACAGTCTCATCTTCCTTAATCGGAAAGCCGAACAGATGATTCGGAAATACACCATGTCTGTTGAAGAATTCAGCCTTGTGATTATCGCTGCCTTTACTCCAGTATAAATTCTGCCCTGTTATAACCGCTTTGCCGAGAAGTCCTTCTCCGATATAAAATTTCTTGTCAGCTAAATGCCGGACATGTTCACCACAGATATGCTTGATGACAAATACATCATCCTGATTCTTGAGAGCCAGGCCTAGGAAATCAAAGGATTCTATTCTGAGCAGGTCGTTCAGTACTTTGGAGTTATACTGGTTGTAGTCCACCACGTTATAATCCAGGTCTCCTAATGATTCAATGACCTCAAGTATCCGTTCAGGTATTGAATAAGTGGTCTCCACTTTAGCTTTATTTGACAGCAGGTGATATAACTTTGACATTTTATTTTTTCTGGTATCCAACTCAATTTCGTCGAGCCTAATCAGGAACTCTCCGATCCTGTCAGCCTCCATTCCTTCACGGCTGCCTTCAACCAAGAAAGGCCCTGCAGCTATAAATCGGTTAGACTCACTCACTTTAAATGCAGGAGAAATGATATAGAAAAGGCCTGACGTATATGATTTGTACGACAAATTCACCACTGTAGGATGATTTAAGTGCAATGATACCTCTTGCAGCTCTAACAAATAGTCATTAGATTCATAAACCGGTAATCCGCTTTCCACCACTGCATACTCGATACTTCCATTCAAATTAACAAGTAACAGGGGAAGTCCGATATATTCTGAATATACCTCTATTAGTTCTCTCGTTGCCTGCATTCATCTCATTCCTTATTACTATTAAAGTTAATTCTTCATTCATTTTACATTGTCTTTTCTATAATCGGACAGAAATCGGTCTAATTTAGACTAAAAACGACAATTTATGCCTAATTTTTTACAAATTAAAGGGTGATTCATTTGAATCACCCTTCTCCATTGCTATATAGATCTTGTATGAAAGACCATTATTATAAGAAATCTATTTTTAATATGGTCACATCATCATGATCAAAGTGGAAATCCCTTGTTTGCAGCACTTCATTTAGATAATCTTCCGTTTCTGATTGATCATTCTGGATGAAATAAGCTTGCATTCTACCAATAGCCCCTTTAACCGAGGTCTCATCAAGATAGTCTAACAAACCATCTGTATATAATAGCAGTCTCGAATTATTGAAATAGGGTATCTTAACACTAGAAAAAGTCATGGTTTCAGAGAGCCCGAGCGGCGGTGAACCGGAATCCAGGGAATAGGATTCTCCTTCATGAAGCAGAAGGCCTGGCGGGTGACCTGCGTTAATATACTCCATTTCCTGTTTTCTGGTATTAATTAATACATAGATTGAAGTTAGGAACCGGGCAGTGCTTGTATTCTCAGTAAACAATTTATACATGTATCTGTTCAGTTGAGCCATGACAGCATGAGGGGTTCTGTACCTCATAATAATAGGTTCCAGCAAAGACCTCATAGCCATTGTAATTAAGGCAGAAGATATTCCGTGCCCCATAACATCCAGTATAAGGACACCATACCGATGGTCATCAATTTGATACCACACATACATGTCTCCGCCGATATCCGATGCTGGCTGATAAGACCCAGAGACACGGAGACTTTCATGATTAAGAGGTGCACATAGAAGACTTCTCTGGATTCGGGAAGCCAGCTCCAGGTCCTTCTTGATTCCCATCTGCATTCTTTTGCTGTTCGTAATATCCCTTGCCACTACAAATATCCCTTCACATTGATCATCGACCATAACAGGAATACCTTTGTAATGGATATGAAGCGGAGCCCCGTTCTTGCCTTTGATTACATCAGATTCATGAATTAGCTCTCCTTGTTTTAACTGGAGAAAAGTATCGAAGGCACAAGAGGTCTTCTTGTCATATAACAGGTCTTCAAAATGCATTCCCGTAGCGTCATATCCGATTGTGTCAATTAATTTCTGATTGACCTCCGTGATGTAGCCCTGTTCATTAAGTACGCTAATCATATGAGGATTATAATCAAACAGGGATTTGTATCGCTTCATTAACTTTTCATTCTTCAGGAGCTGCATCTCAGACTCTTCCGCACTTCGGTTATAGGAAGCCGCTGTTCTGACAAATCCGGCTCTCATCGTTTGGGTTCCTGATGGTTGAAATATTCTAGGGCCTCTTGTCTGGTAGCAAACAGCTCCATGAATGCATTGAATTTTACTATTTCAAAAATCTCGTTAATAGGGGGCTTAATGCCGGCAATGACCAGCTCCTTATTATGCTGCTTGGCGCTCATAGCGGAGTGGGCGATAATTCCAAGCGCAGAGCTGTTCAAATACATGACTTTATCCAAATCAAGTATCAGAGAGCTTCCCGACTCCAGTAGGAATTTCTCCATTCTCTCCCGGAACTCATCCGTATTCTTGATGGTGATCTCATGTTCAATTTCAAGGATCCCGGGTACATCGGGATGAATATATGTCATTGTTGCTCACCTATTTCCTTCATCATATATAATTCCACGAATTGATTGACCTTTCTAACCTCTACTTGATCCAGCAGGCTAAGAATTAAGGTTAGCCCTCTGCCCCGGAGTCCTACATTCACATCGTTCTTTTGAAGCAGCGTGATCGTTCCCCCTGTCTGCCTCACTACAATTTCAAATTTCTTATTTCTGAACGACCAGCAGATTTGAAAAGAAGAGTGGGTCTGCTCCTGACAGTACTCATACGCGTTCATGCATGCTTCTTCTGTTACCAATTGGAGTTTCAACGTCTGCGGATAGGAGCATCCACACTTCCGTGCCAGATTTGCAGTAATTTCCATTGCATCTGCAATATCGTCTTTCGACTTAATGTCCTTCATGGTGTGATTCATGCTGTTCTCCTATATCCTTGTCTAATTGTATACAATGGTCATAATTTGATTGAATATGAGCGGCAGGGGAAGCTGCTTATCTACCAGACCCGCTTCAAATACTACCTTTGGCATGCCATATACAATGCAGGTTTCTTCGGATTCCGCCAATATCATTCCCCCGGACTTTTTAACAGAGGTGCAGCCTCTAAGACCATCATCACCCATTCCGGTCAAAATTACGGTTAAGAGCCCCACCCCTGCTTCAGCAGCTATAGATAACAGAGTGACATCAATTGATGGCTTGTACAGAGTTTCAATATTGGAGGTGATTTTTAGTCTGACAATATACTCACCTTCAACGTTTTTTTTCAAGGTGGTCTGCAGCCCTGCAGGAGCTATATAAATAGTCCCGGGCTGTAATATTTCATTGTGCTCGGCTTCTTTGACCCTTAGGCTGCATAGGCCATCGAACCTGTCTGCTAAAGGCTTCGTGAACCCGGGGGGCATGTGCTGAATGACCAGCACCGGAACACTTAGCTCTGCCGGAAAGCGTGTCAGAATGGTCTGTAGTGCCGCCGGGCCGCCGGTTGAGCTTCCGATGATAAGAATATCTTTATTGCTGTTATTCTTTTGGTGCGGCGCTTCTTTGATGATTTCAACAGGAGAAGCTTCCTCCGCAGTCTTTTTTAGCGGGGTTGGTAATTTTGCGGTCGCAGCCGCAGTTAATCTACGGTAGAAATCTTCTAATAAAAGACCATCATTCTGCTGAATTAGCTGCTCTTTTATCACAAAATCAACTGCACCCAATTCAAATGCTTCCAATGTGGAATCTGCGCCGTTGCTTAACATAACAACCGGAACGGGGTACTCATTCATCAGGATTTCCAGCGTTTCCAGACCATTTAATTCCGGCATTTCGATATCCAAGGTGACGATGGCTGGCTTAAAGCGCTTCACTTTGTCGATGGCGTCCACCCCATTCCTCGCTCTGCCAATCACAAAGAAATCGGGGCTGTCTTCTATCATCGAGCTAATGGTCTTGCGCATAAAAGCTGAATCGTCCACAACCAGAACGCCATATCGTTTCTCCATTATTTCACCCCTTCCGGTAATAAAAGGTCCCATTGGTGTTAATCGTATCAAACCCGATATCCAGGTTTGAGATAATCTCAGCATGGCCGAGAAATAGAAACCCACCTTTTTTCAAGGACTGATAAAAATGGGTGACAACCTTTTTAACGGTTTCTGTATCAAAATAGATGAGTACATTCCGGCAAAAGATTACGTCAAAGCCTGCCTTTCTCCGCATACTTTCTTCATCCAGCAAATTCGTATAATCAAACGAGACCATATCTTTGACAGTCTCCTTGATTTGATAAGCTTCCGGTGTCTCGTGGAAGTAGTCTCCAAGCCACCTCTGCGGGATTCTCCGGAACGAAAGCGATCTCTTGCTATATATGCCTTTCTCCGCTGTTCCAAGTACCTTCTTATTGATATCTGTTCCTATGATGGTGACATCACTTGGCTGGCAGATTCCTGAATCCATATTCGTCATAGCGAGGGAATAGGGTTCCTCGCCAGTTGAACAGGCTGCACTCCATACCTTTATGGGCTGATTGAAGTTGTTAGCTTTTAGCAATGGCAGAACTTCATTCTGATAGACGGTGAGCTGTTTATCTTCACGATAGAAATAAGTCTCGTTAATTGTAAGAATCTCCACCAGAGTATCCCACTCGGCCTTGTTAGCCTCTAAATAACGAATATAACTCCATAAGGTGTTCATCTTTAACTCGGTTAACCTTTTTTGTATTTTCATTTCAAGAGACGTAAGATTATCAAGATAGTTCAAGCCGCAGTAATCATATACCAGGTCTGCTAAATGATTCAGTGCAAAGTTCTCCATGTTCTCGTACCTCGTGTGAATATTAAGATTTTAAATGAAACCGAAGATGATAGATGATGCTCATCCCCGGTTCCGATACTCATTAATAATTAGAAGCGAGCGAAAGTGTTTGTGCTATCTGCCCTCTTTGATTATTGAGCTGATCAGCGGTTCTAGCCGCACTGGCTATTTCCTTGCCAGACCTGCTCACAGAATGGGTGACCTCGGTGATCATACTCTCCACATTCTTCACTGCATCCGTCTGGACTTTCGCTGCCTCAGTTACCTCATCTGCTTGCTTCTGGGCATGTTCCATCTTACTGACCACATTCCCGCTATCTTCGGTCAATTCTTGCACTGCCTTGGTCATCTTCTGCATCTCGCCACCTATGGATGTAATGCTCTTCACAATATCATCCATGTTAGCTGTCTGCTCCTTCGTAGATTGGGACACGATCTCTGCTTGTGACGCTATTTCTTCGGTAATAGACACGATTGTTGCGGATTCTCTTGCCTGGTTCTCCACAGCCTGATTGATCTGCAGCATTTGTTCTTTGGCCATGATAATGTCCTTCGCAATGCCCTCAGCTTCACCAGTCTGTTCAACCATTGCCTTTGTAACCAGACCAGCCTGCTCAGCGACACTTCCCACCGAAGCAACAATACTCTCCACATTAAGGGTCTGCTCCTTGGCTGAGGCTGTCATCTGCATGACTTGTTCGCGGGCCTGCGCCACTTCTGTATTAATCTCTCTTATTCCTGCAGCCTGCTCTGTTACCGCGTCCTTAACCTGGCTGGCTTGACTGGTTACGTTCTCTACGCCTTGAACCAGCTCCGCCGCTTGCTTCGCTTGCTCTTCCATAGCCTGTGTAATTTCTCTTACCTGTTCTCTGGCATTTACTACTCCCTTAAGTACCTCGATCGTGCTCGCCTTTTGTTCCTCGGTCGCCCGGGTCACTTGCTCAGCTTGATCCGTTACATTTAGCATGGATACCACAATTTGCTGGGTTTGTCTGGCTTGTTCTTGTGTGGCAGTAGTAATCTGCTTCACCTGTTCACGTGCGTTAACAATACTTCGAATAATGTCTTCAACACCAGCTGCTTGTTCCTTCACAGCCTCAGTGACCTGTCTCGTCTGATCCACCATGCTGGCAACTTCAGAGATAATTGATTTTGCTTGCGTCGCCTGCTCACCCGTCGCGGCTGTAATCTGCCTTACCTGCTCACGTGAGTTTCTCACACCCTGTATGATCTCTTCAACAGCTGTAGTCTGTTCATTCGTTGCATTTGTAACAAGCAGTGCCTGATCTGTAACATCAACCACCAGACGTACAATGTTCTGGGCATGCTTAGTCTGCTCCTCGGCAGCAGACGTAATCTGTTTCACTTGCTCTCTTGCGTTGATGACACCTTTAATAATATCTTCGACGCCAGCTGCTTGCTCCTTGACTGCCTGCGTAACCTGTTCAACCTGAAGCGTCATGCTCTCTACTGAGCTTACGACCTGCTGTGATTGCACGGATTGCTCGATGGTCACATCTGTGATCTGTTTCACTTGCCCTCTGGCATTGATCACACCTTTGATGATTTCTTCAACACCCGCGGCTTGTTCAATCGTTGCCTGTGTAACCTGAGAGGCCTGATTCGTCACATTCTCAATCGACTTCACTATATCCTGAGACTGGGTGGCTTGTTCTGAGGTGGCAGTTGTGATCTGGGAGATTTCGACTGTTATATTCTCAACGCCCTGAACAATCTTGTTGATCGCATCACTAGCCCGATCCGACAGCTTATATCCGCTTTCCACTTTTTGCTCGCCTATCTCAATGGCCTTGATGGCATCCGTAGTTTCGGCTTGAATGCCTTTAATAAGTCCGGCAATTTCTTTCGTTGCCGAAGCCGATCTCTCCGCAAGCTTGCGCACTTCATCAGCAACTACACTGAATCCTTTGCCATGTTCGCCAGCACGCGCGGCTTCAATGGCGGCGTTCAAGGCAAGCAGATTCGTTTGCTCCGCAATGTCATCAATAACTTCAATGATACTGCCTATCTCGTCCGAGCTTTTACCCAGGCTTTGCATTACTGTGGAAGCCCGTTGAATAACCTCTCCGATCTCCTTCATGCCATCAACCGATTCAAGCACTGCTTCCCGGCCGTTTTGAGCATCATGTACGGCTGCTGAAGTTAGTCTGTTCACATTCTCTGCATTGACCGCGACCTGTTGGATCGATGCAGCCATCTCCTGAATGGAATCGCTGGTCTCATTTGCCGATTTGGTCAGGTTCTCAGCGTTAACCGACACCCCTTTGATCGATTTGCCCATTTGCTCAATGGATGCGGACACCTGCTCAACTGAACTCGCCGTGTTCTGTGCATTACCTGACACCTGCTGCACAGAAGCGGCCAACTGCTGAATGGCAGCCGATACTTCAAGTGTGGAGGTATTAAGGGAATCAGCATTCTGCGCAACCCCCTTAATCTGGCTTCCCATTTCTTCAATTGCAGCGGATACCTCTTCTACCGATCCTGCCGTACTCCGGGCATTACCTGCCACCTGCTGAATAGAAGCGGCCATTTCCTGAATTGCTTCACTTGTGCCCTTTGCATTTTCTGTTAAGTTCTCGGCATTTCCGGCCACATTCATGATCGATTTGCCCATTTGCTCAACGGAAGCTGATATTTGTTCTACAGAGCTCGCCGTACTCCCCGCGTTTCCTGATACCTGCTGAATGGAGGCTCCTAGCTCTTCTATCGCAGCACTGGTGGTTTCGACTGAGACAGCCAATACCTCGGCATTTCCAGCCACACCTTTAATTTGACTCCCCATCTCCTCGATGGCCGCAGAGACTTCCTCTACGGATGCCGATGTGCTTAATGAATTCTGAGCTACCTGCTCAATAGATGCAGCCACTTCCTGAACACCGTTATTGGTCTCTATTGCCGATAAAGTAAGTCTCTCAGCATTCTTGGCGACTTGCTCAATTGAAGCGGCCATTTCTTCACTGATAGCGGATACCTCTTCTACCGATCTGGATGTGCTGTCCGCATTGCCCGCAACCTGCTGTATAGAGATGGCCATTTCCTGAATAGACTGACTTAATTTCACTGCTGAACCGGTTAAGCTCCCGGCATTCTCATTAACTCCATTAACCGAACGGGCCATCTCTTCCATGGATTTAGAGATTTGCTCAACCGATGAGCCAGTCTTCTCTGAATTGCTTGCGGATGCTTTTACAGACAAGGCAAATTCCTGGATCGTATTGTACATTGACGTTGCGGATTGTGTCAGGCTCTCTGAATTTGTAGATACACCCAGTATCGACTTACTCATCTGTTCCATGGAGACCGCGATTCTCTCTACAGACGAGGTTGTGCTCTCTGAATTCCCGGAGACCTGCTGGATGGAAGCCGCGATCTCTTGAATAGAGCTTGATACACTTACGGCGGATTTCGTGAGATGCTCGGCATTTCCAGCTACTCCTTTGATCTGGCTGGCCATCTCTTCAAGAGCCGCTGTGATTTCTTCAAGAGAAGATGAGCTGCTTCCCACATTCGAATCAAGACCTTTGAGAGACTCCGATATGTCCTCCAGTAACCGAAAAGCACTGCGGTTGGAGGCGCTTAAGCTCTCCGCATTAGACACTACGCCCTTAATTGAAGTAGTCAGCGTGGTCACCATTCGGCTGCTTTGATCCAGCGAGGAAGCCTGGTGCTCATTTCCCTCCGTGAGCTGTCTAATTACTTCTGTTAGTTGCGATAGTCCCTGTTCGAGACCTACCGTAGATTTTATAATTTGCTCTTTTTGTACTTTCGATTTGTTAAAAAAACTCATGAAAGCAGCCTCCTAGTAAATGTTGTGGTTTGAATGAGTGACGGGTTCTTTTAGGTCTTCTACTTCCATGGCGGCCAGAATTCTATCAAATTCCAGCATTAGCACCACTCTATCGTCTAATTTACATATCCCTTTAATAAGATTGGTCCGGTTATAATGGCTGAACTCCTTGGGCTGTTCAATCATTAGATGGTTCGTTTTTAATACCTGTGTGACTTCGTCTACCAAAAATCCAACATCCTGCGTGTCATTCTCAACTACAATAATTCTGGATTTCTTGGTGCGCTGTGTGCTTGGCAGATTGAATCTTATTCTCAGGTCCATGACAGGGAGCATAGTCCCTCTTAAGTTGATAACTCCCAGCAGATGCTCCGGTGTGTCTACCACTTGTGTGATAGGAGGGACGGAGATAATATCCTTCGCCCGCTGAATCTCAAGACCGTATTCTTCCGCGCCCAGCTTGAACGTTACCAGCTGTCTTTCATCCTCAAGCTCCCGCTTGACGTTCTGGTGATCATGATCAAGCTCCTGCGTGCCATGCTCCCGAACCACTGTGGATATATCGAGAATCAAGGCCACATTTCCATCTCCCATAATCGTAGCTCCTGCTATGAATGGAGGTGAGCCAATGTACGGCCCAAGGGATTTGATCACAATCTCCTGGTTCCCGATCATCTTGTCCGCAATGATACCGATTCGCTTGTCTGCAATCCCGACTACGATCACGAATTCCCTTTTCTTGGTCTCCAGATCCTGCTGGTCTGCAATGCCTAACCGTTCCTTCATCCTCACAAGAGGAAGGACTCTTCCCCTAACCATCCCTACCTCCTGGTCCTTGACCATTTGAATCTCATCTCTGTTTAATCGAATGATCTCCAGTACATTCACTAATGGGATCGCAAATGTTTTTGGACCGAATTTGACCAATAAGGATCGGATGATAGCAAGGGTCAGCGGAAGCTTGATTGTAAATGTTGTTCCACGTCCGACAACGGACTCAATATCAATAATCCCGTTAAGCTTCTCAATATGGGATCTAACAATATCCATGCCGACGCCTCGTCCTGAAATGTCGGTAATTCGCTCCGCTGTGGATATGCCAGATTTGAAAATAAGGAACATGGAATCCTTGTCGCTCAGCCTCCTTGCTTCTTCCTCACTGATCATCCCCTTCTCAACCGATGTTTGTCTGATCTTGGCCGGATCAATCCCTTTTCCATCGTCAATAATGGAGATGACAATATGATTCTCTTCATGGGCCGCACGCAGAATAACCTTGCCTTTGACAGGCTTCCCGAGTCTCTCTCGTTCCTCCGGGCTCTCAATCCCGTGATCCACCGCATTCCTTAACAAGTGAATGATCGGGTCACTGATCTCTTCGATCAGAGTGCGATCCAGCTCGGTCTCCTTCCCCTGCATGACGAATTCAATGTCCTTACTCGCTTTGATCGCTGTGTCCCTTACCATTCTTGGGAATCGGTTGAACAGCTGCTCAATCGGCAGCATTCTCGTCTTCATCATGCCTTCTTGAAGCTCTGTAATAACCCGGCTGAGATGATTGGTCACTTCATCCAATACTTCATATTCACCCTCAAGATTGGACTCGCGATTGGCAAACCGTCCCCGGACATCAACAAGCCGCGTCTGATCGATCACCAGCTCCCCGACCAAGTTCATTAGATGCTCCAGCTTGTCTACATCCACTCTGACTGTCGGGTTGATCTTCGCCTTAGGCTGAAGAGCCTTCTCCTCGGGGGCTGCTTGTCTATTCATGATCTGGGATGAAGCTGCACCCTTACCTTTCATTTCAGCAACGGTCCTCACCTCTGAACTTACGCCAGTCTCCGTTATTTCATTGATGTCAACTAGCCGGATATCTGAAATCTGGTTAATATTCTCCAGCAGTTCCTGCTTCGTTTGCATGGTTAGAAGGACAAACACCATTTCCCCGTCAAAACCTTCGTCCTTCTCCATAACCTCGAGAGCCGGAGAAGCAGCGATGATCTCACCAGCCTCCTTCAGATTGTTGTGAATAAGAAGGGCTCTTACATTTTTCATCAAGGCGTCTTGAACCAGCTTGATTGTAATCTCAAGCGCATGGTAACCCGCATAGATTCCGTTCAAGATCACATTCTTATGACATTCTTCCAGTCTGATCGAGAGCCTGTCCTGCTTCTGCATATCACTTCGCACGCTTCTAGGCGGCGAACTGGGCATTTGTCCATCGCTAAATTTCCCAAGCTGCTGTATGAACGGCTGAATGTCAATTTCCTCAAGCTTTCCGTTCACAATGGCATCTTTCAGCTTTTTGATAAAATCAATACTGTCAAATATGACATTGATCAGCTCTGGCGTAACCTCTAATTTCGACTGGCGAATCTGATCAAAAATGTTCTCTAGGTGATGAGTAAAGTCTTTCATTTTCTCAAAGCCCATCGAAGCCGAAGAGCCTTTCAAAGTATGCGCAGCCCTGAAAATATTCTGGATTGTCTCGCAACTTCCGGGGTCTTTCTCCAAATGTAATATTTCCGTATCTAAAATCAGTAATTGCTCATCAACCTCATCCAGGAACACACCCAGATAGGTGGATATATCAAATTCAGGCATAAGACAACTCCTAACTTAAATCGTGATGGTCATACAGCACTTTATTGAGATTCAAGACACCTATGACCTGACCTTCATTCTTCGCAAAACCCAAAAACATATCTTCTTCCAGTGCCTGTCCGGGCATGGGCTCTACATCATCTTCGTCGAATTTGGTTACCATGCTGACCTCTTCAACCATCAGACCGATGTTCTCATTGTCCCCTTGAACAATGACTACACGATTCTTTTTGTGCTTGGTTGGAAGAGGCAGATTGAATCTCTTGTGCATATTGACGACAGGGATAATACTTCCTCTTAAATTGATTACACCCTCAATGACTTCACTAATTCCAGGTACGCTAGTAATGGAAGGTACTCTCAGGATTTCAACAACTTCTTCAATCGATAGAGAATACAATTGACTGTTAATGGAGAATACAACAAACTGCACTCCGCCGATTTGACTTGTGACGGTCACTCCGATCGCCTCCTTATGTGGGAGTAATATAACTTGATTGTGAATTAAAAAGGCAAATATAGGTATTGGAACGGATTCCTATTCTTAAAATATTCAAATTCGAGCGATATATAGGAATAGTGGACTATTAAGTTAAGGGACTAATGATAGATAGGAACATAGGGATGGAAAAGGGGGAATAGATTACTAGACGCCTGCTTGGCGCGCTAAAAAAAAGCCCTGTACAGGACTGAACAAGGCATACAAAGCGGTTATTTTGTTGACGTTACGTTGATGTACGACATTAATTGCGCTGCCACTTCAGGAAGATTCTCTTCAGGATGCTTTCAATAACAAAGAATGCAACCGAGCTGCTTATGGCGATAACATAATAGCAGCCCATTTCTTGTTCAAATAGTCTATTCAAGCGCTCTCTCTCACTAAGGATATAAAAAATGACAAAGGCAGCAATCCCTCCTATTCCATAAAGCAAGCAGGCCGTTATGAAGTCGTAAGCTTTAGACTTTGTTGTCATCTTTTGACTCAATAAGTCAATTAGTAATGAGAGAGGTATACCTATAAGTCCAAAAATAATCAGCAGAATAAATGTACCGAATAACACGATCATAATCCAATCTTCATGACGGAATGAGGCTGTGGCAACAAACATGGTTACGCATATGCTCGTAATTATGGCTGACAGCAGCTTGATTAATAATCGCTGTTTCATGTCACTCTCCTTAGATAATGTAGTTCCAAATGCGGTTCTCAATGATTAATATTACATAAAAATACAGACATGGGATAATCTACCATGGAACATTTACAAATACATGTTGACGGACTCCCATTAATTGGGTATGATCTCATTAAATTTATTCGTAATATTTACGATTAGACAGAAAGGTGATCTGATGAGTCCATTCAAAGTATTAAGAAGGTACGTGAAATGAAACGGGAGATCGATTTCGTGAAATTCAATCCTACACAGAATATGACGATTCTTGTGAAGACAAAGCATGCGCCAGAAGAGCATACACCCATTGCTTCCAGAATGATGTCCTATGATCATGTGTACGCCGAACAGGTAGGTTTTATTGAGGAACCCCGAAAGCATGAGGCCGCAGTCCATCTTCAAATGGCGGGGGGTGAGTTCTGTGGCAACGCTTGTATGGCATTAGCCGCTTATCTGGCTTCCGAGCAAGGAAGCGGCAGTCACGAGATGACAGAAATCGTATTGGAAGCGTCGGGAATAGATCAGCTTGTCACCTGTCAGGTCAAAACCACCCCAGACAAGTACTTCGTTCAAGTCGCTATGCCTGTACCCTCAACAGTAGAGCTAAAGACTGTGAAGTACGACGGGGAAGCCCTTCGCCTTGTCATTGTAAGGTATAGGGACTTTGTTCATATTGTGATTGAAGTTGAACAATTCAGCGCTCACATGAGACAAACGGCCGAGGGCTTGGCAAGGCTGCTTGGTGTAATTATGGATGCGAGTTTGATCGGGATTCTGCTGTTCAAGCCGGATTCCGATGAACTGGCCCCGCTCATCTATGTTCCCCGGCTGGACAGTATGATCTGGGAAAGGGGCTGTGGATCTGGCACGGCTTCAATTGGTGCCTATCTTGCATGGAAGAACAAGCGCGAGATTACTCTCCCGGTTATGCAGCCTGGCGGCACAATCCATGTAACTGCCAACTGGACGAATGACGGGATTACAGCCATAAGCATAGAGGGAACCGTTGGAATTGTGGCTCAGGGTAAGGCTTTTATTGAAGTATAGCTAATTATAATCTGCAGGAGGTAAGTGAATGGAGATCAGACAGTTTTACCAACAATTAGCGTATTTTCAGGAGAAGTTCGGCATACTTGCTGAACAATACGATGGAACCCTGCATCCCAGCACAGAGCTGGAGACGATTATTGACGAATACTCCACATTTGTAACCCGTGAGGACTACCGGAAGATCTGGATCGAGGCCGTGCACCAGGCACCCCTTGAGCTGTTACATAAGATAGAGAAATTAAGAAGTTCGTCAGCACTGTGTGTTGAGATTATGGAGAAATACCGGGCCTTGAAGCTGCTGAAAGGAGCGTCAGAACGAACCGATTATTTCCATAACATCGAAGCCTGCATTGAGAAAGAGTTCGGCAGCTTTCACGTCACAGCCGACTCCAAAGTGGTCATGGTAGGATCGGGATCCTTCCCAATGACCCCGCTGTTAATTGCCAAGCGAACCGGTGCCAGGGTAACCGGGATTGATATTGATGAGGAAGCCATAGAGCTTGGGCGGAGAGTCATTGACAGGCTGGGAGATGGGCTGGATATCACGCTGGAGCAGGTTACACTTGAACAACTTGCAGCCACCCGGGACGCCA
Organism: Paenibacillus sp. YPG26; assembly: GCF_023704175.1. Taxonomy (NCBI): domain Bacteria; kingdom Bacillati; phylum Bacillota; class Bacilli; order Caryophanales; family Paenibacillaceae; genus Paenibacillus; species Paenibacillus sp. YPG26. Next base: position 2,196,168 of record NZ_CP084530.1, read on the forward strand.
CACACATCATTTTCAGCTCGACAATTCCAAATAAATATGAGCTGTTAGATCAGCTCCATCCCATTACCCAGGAGCAGGTCGTCGTAGCCATGAGATACGGAGATCAGTTGAAATCCTTGTTCAACTATCCTATGAGGGAAGTCGACGAACACAAATGGCGGCTCGTCCAGAATGTGATACAGCCTTCCCATGTGTTTGATATCGCGCTGTATCAGCATGCCGTATCCCAAGCTGACAACCTGAGGAGGTCAGAATGAGTGTAATGAAGCGCATCCTGATTGCTGGAACTGGCCCCACTTCCGTTCAAATGGCTGTATCTCTGAAGACACATTTGAATTGCTGTGTTGGCATTGCCGGTCGCCAATCGGTCCGCTCAGACCCATTTTTTGCCGAGGTTAAGAAGAATAATCACGTCCTCCGGGCAGACATACAGAATGAACAACACCGCAAGCTGCAGGGGGAGTGCTGTATTGACCATGTGTTTCATGGATATGGAAGCATTCATGGAGAATGGGATACCGTTATTCTATCCGTAACCGCGGATGCTTACATCGAGGTACTGACCCAGCTCAAGGATGAACTGCTGCACCAGCTCCGGTGTGTGGTCCTGCTCTCCCCCACTTTTGGCTCGTGTGCTTTGGTTCGCGGCTTCATGATGGAGCGGCATTCTGACGCTGAGGTGATCAGCTTCTCCACCTATTTGGGGGATACCCGCTGGGCACAGGGCTGCCCGTCCAATCATGTGATCACAACGGCCGTGAAGAGAAAGGTGTTCATCGGATCAACGCACGCTCCCTCCTTTCATCTCGAGAAGTTTGGAGAATTATTTGGACAATTAGGGATCGCCCTGGAAGTAATGAAATCGCCAATTGAAGCGGAGACGAGGAATATTTCTTTGTATGTCCATCCTCCCCTGTTCATGAATGAATTCTCACTTGGCATCATATTCGGCGGCGATCTGCCAAGCAGGAAATATGTGTATAAGCTCTTCCCTGAAGGGCCGATCACACAGGGATTGATCCGCAGTATGCTCACCTTGTGGAAAGAAATATCAGCAGTTATTGGGAAGCTGAACTTGGAGGGTGTCAATCTGCTGAAATTCATGACTGACGATAACTACCCGGTGCGGCCAGAGAGCTTAACCCGCCATGATATTGATCAATTTATGCATTTGGAAGCCATTCATCAAGAATACCTGCTCTACGTCCGGTATGCCTCCCTGCTGATTGATCCTTTCTCAGAGCCGGACCCGGATGGGAGATATTTCGATTTCTCGGCAGTCCCCATTCCACGAATATTCAGCAATAAGGAAGGACTTTGGGACATTCCCCGTATGCCTAAGGAAGATTACTACCGTCTCAAGATCATTCAGGGGATTGCAAGACATTTGGACTCGGCTTGTCCGGCAATTGACCATTTCATCGGCATCTATGAGCGCACAATCTCGGAGACCGCGTTGTCACTGGGAGGTGAGCCCTTGTCAGAAGCCTTTGTCGTCCAAAGCTTTGACAAGGACATTAAGCGGATTTGCAAGGAAATTCAGCACTGGAGGAATGAACATGTTGAGAAATAGGACTATTATGATTACTACCATAATCTTAGCCATGGCGCTGCTTGCTGGCTGCAGCGGAGGCTCGGCGGCTGAGAGCAAGACGGTGAACAAAGTTCAGGAGCTGGTCTATGCCACATCCAAGGACATTAATGATATGAATCCCCACTTATACGGGGGCTCTATGCCGGCACAAGGCATGGTATATGAGTCATTGGTTGAGAACACGCAAGAAGGTATCAAGCCCCTGCTCGCTGAGTCCTGGGATATCTCCGAAGACGGGAGAATCTACACCTTTCACCTGAAGAAAAATGTGAAATTCCACGATGGGGAACCCTTTAACGCGGATGCCGTGACCCGAAATATTGAAGCCGTTCAAAGCAATGCGGCTAAGCATTCCTGGATTAAGCTGTCAACCAAAATTAAAAGCGTCCGCGCGGTAAGTGAGTACGATGTCCAATTAGAGTTGACTGAACCTTATTATCCGGCGCTGCTTGAGCTGGCGATGACCAGACCCTATGTATTCCTGTCACCTAAGGACTTCGAGAATGGCGGAACGAAGGATGGAGTAAGAGGTTATAACGGAACCGGCCCCTACAAGCTTGCTGAGCATAAGACCGATCAATATGCCGTCTTTGAAGCCAATGAGCATTATTGGGGTGGGACTCCCAAAGTCAAGAAAGTTACAGCTAAAGTACTTCCAGCAGGTGAGACCACATTCCTTGCTCTGCAAAAAGGAGAGGTCAATTTCATCTTCACGGATGACCGGGGCGCTGACAGCATCGATGTGGAAGCGATGAAGCAGCTGGCGGACACGGGCGACTACCAGATTGTCACAAGCGAGCCGATGAATACGAAACTGATCGTGGCCAACAGCAGCAAGGCAGGTAGTCCTGTGCAGGAGAAAGCCGTTCGCGAGGCGCTATGGTACTCCATCGACAGGGACACCATCAGAGAACAGATTGTTCAAGGCACCGAGACCACCGCGAACACCTTGTTCTCCACCAATGTCAATTATGCCAATGTGGAGCTGAAGCAGCGGGATTATAATCTGGACACAGCGGGCAAGCTTCTGGAACAAGCGGGCTGGACCCTTGATGCTGGAACTGGAATCAGAAGCAAATCAGGCCATAAATTGATCATGAAGCTATACTACGACGCCAATTCTTCTTCGCAAAAAACACAAGCCGAGTTCATCCAAAGCACAGCCAAGCAGATCGGCATCAGCCTGGAGCTTGCGGGTGAAGAATCCTCTTCTATCGCCAAAAGAAGAGCATCGGGAGACTACGATTTGCTGTTCAATCAAACCTGGGGGCTGGCGTACGATCCGCAGAGTACGATCAGTGCATTTACCTCTGAGGCATCCTACTACCACACTACCAGAGACATCATTAGAGCAGGTGAGCTGTACAAGAAGATTGATGAGGTCATGGTATCCAGGGATGAGGCAGTTCGAAAGTCATTATACGCGGATATTCTGCAAATTGTTCATGATGAGGCGCTGTTCATTCCTATTACGAACGGGCGCGTTACCGTAGTCGCTCCACGAAGCCTGAACGGTATTTCATTCAAGCAGACCCAATTTGAGCTGCCATTTGAACAAATGTACTTTAAATGAGCCGCTATATCTTGATGAGAGTGCTTCTCTCCATCCCTTTACTAGTCATCATCTCGTTTCTTACCTTTGTCCTTTACAATCTGACACCCTCTAACCCGGCCGAATTCGTATTACAAGCACAGGGTGTCCCCGTGATTACGAGCGGGTTAATCGCCGAGACCGAGAAAGCGCTCGGCTTGGATCAGCCATTTTTTCTGCGTTATTTGAAATGGTTCATTTCCTGCCTGCAGCTTGATTTCGGCAGCTCCTACGTGACCTCACAACCGGTGTGGTCACTGCTAGGTCCTGCTCTCCTCAACACATTCAAGCTGACCATAGTATCCATTACAGCCATTATTGCGGTATCTCTGCTGCTTGGCATTATCTGTGCATTAAGACAAGGGAGAATGCTGGACACATCTGTCCGGGGAATCGCCTTTCTTATGACCTCCACCCCCTCCTATTGTCTGGCCGCACTTCTAATATGGTATTTCTCTGTAAAGCTGGACCTGCTGCCAACCAGCGGCATGGATTCCTATGCAAGCTATGTCCTGCCAGCCTCGGTAATTACGATTAGTTATGCAGGGATTTATTTCAGAATCATCAGAAGCTCGATCATCAGTAATCTGAACGAAGATTATGTGCTGTACGGCAGGGCCTGCGGTTTAAGCGGTTATACAATCACCCTTCATTTGTTACGAAATTCATTGCATACCGCCCTGTCTGTGTTCGGCATGGCCATCCCGGTAATCCTGGGGAGCACGGTCGTTGTGGAGAACCTGTTCGCTTGGCCCGGACTTGGAACGCTTAGTGTCAGAGCTATTCTAAGCCGGGATTTCCCGGTCATTCAGGCGTATGTGCTTGTCCTTGCAGCGGCCTTCGTCCTGTTCAATACCTTATCTGACATTATGAGCGTGATGCTGAACCCCAAGCTAAGGAAGGATCTGTAGATGAGAATTATTAGACAAATAAGCAGAGACAAAATAGCTGCACTGTGCTTATTCATGATTACAGCAACCCTGCTTGCTGGCATCTTTGCTCCCATAGTTGCACCTAATGACCCTCAGGAAGTACATATGGAGCTGCGTTTCGCAGCCCCTTCCTGGGAATATGGACTAGGCAACGATCAACTTGGTCGCTGTATTCTGTCTCGGTTAATCTATGGGATCCGCCCTAGTGTACTCTGGGTGCTGGCCGCTCTGGCCATATCCGTAGGAATTGGAACGATGGTAGGTTTGGTTGCGGGCTACTTTAGGGGCGTTACGGATGCCATCCTGATGAGGATATGCGATATTATGCTTTCTTTTCCGGGCTATGTCATGGTACTGGCTACCATTGCTATTCTGGGCGTAGGACTGGAAAGTATTCTTGTTGCTTTTATTCTAATGAAATGGGCATGGTTTGCCCGCATGATCAGAGCCACAGTTATGCAATTAACAGATACCGAGTATGTAATGTTCTCCAAAGCAATCGGGCAGAGCAGCATGAAGATCATGATGAAGCATATTGTTCCCGTCTCACTGCCGGACATTGCTGTCATCTCAAGCAGTTCTTTTGGGTCTATGATTATGCAAATTTCGGGTTTCTCTTTCCTTGGGCTGGGCATCCAGGCTCCCGGAGCGGAATGGGGAATGATGCTTAACGAGGCAAGAGCCGTAATGTTCTCAAGGCCTGAGCTTATGCTGGCCCCGGGTATCGCGATAATCACGCTTGTCTCGGCTGTCAACTTTTTGTCGGACGCGCTTCAGACCGCTCTTGACCCAAAGCTCGCAACCACACGGTATCTGATGAAGGATGAAGCCTATCAGGCGGACAGGAAGCTTCAAGCGAAGGAGGTGATCTGACTTGTCCAAGAACATTCTGGAAGTCTCTAACCTGCAAATATTGGATAGCCTGACCGGCAAGAAGCTGGTTCATGACAGCACCTTCCAGCTTGCACATGGCAGCTGCCTAGGCATTGTCGGGGAGAGCGGCAGCGGCAAGTCCCTGACCTGCAGAGCCATATCAAGATTGAACAAGGCCGGTCTTCGCCAATCCGGCGGCATTCGGCTTGGAGAAGTTCAACTAGCTGAACTGTCCGAGAGAGAAATGAGGAATATAAGAGGACGGCAGATCTGCATGATCGTGCAAAATGGGATGCGGGCCTTTGATCCCTCCTCTGTCATAGGTGTCCATCTTCGAGAAACGCTAACCAGGCATTTCGGCTGGAGCCGGGCAGAGATCATTACCCGAATGAAAGCGTCCATGGAGAGCGTGATGCTGAAGGACCCGATCTCGGTGATGAACAGTTACCCGCACCAGCTGTCAGGTGGCATGCTGCAGCGGGTGATGATCGCGCTGGCCCTTGTAATGGAGCCGGATGTGATCATCGCTGATGAACCGACCACGGCTCTTGATACCCTTTCACAGTTCGAGGTCATCGAACAGTTCGTTCAGTTGCGGGCAAGGATAGGCAGCTCGGTGATCTTCGTCACTCACGATCTGGGTATTGTCAGAAAAATTGCGGATGAGGTGATAGTCATGAAGGACGGTATCATTGTGGAGCAGGGACCAACTCATGATATATTCGCTAGACCGAAGCATGAATATACCCGCTGCCTGGTATCGACCAGAGCCGCGCTGAATCAGCACTTCAAGGAGATCATGGGAGGTGTGAGCCATACTGATTGTTGAGCATGTTGACAAGTCATATAAAAAAGGCGGCCTGTGGTCCAGGAATCACCAGCGGGTATTGACCAACATCAGCTTCAACTGGAAGCCGGGTGAGTGTCTTGGTATTATCGGTGAGAGCGGGAGCGGCAAATCCACTTTAGGTCGGCTGCTGCTCGGGATTGACAAGCCGGATCAAGGCCGTATTGCATGGCAAGACAGGCATGTTGGTGAACGTGGAACAAGACTTGGAAGTCTCAGCGCTGTCTTTCAGGATTATACCTCCTCTATCAATCCGTTCTATACCGTGGAACAAGCCATAGCAGAGCCATTAAAGCTGCTTAAAGTGAACCCTGGAGAGTGTCAGGCCAAGGTTGAGCAGCTGCTGCACCAGGTCGGCTTAAATTCCTCTTACCGAACTAGATATCCCCATGAGTTATCCGGCGGGGAAGCCCAGCGGGTATGTATTGCCAGAGCCCTCTCGACAGAGCCGCGATGTATTCTACTAGATGAGGCGATCAGTTCCCTGGATGGATCTGTTCAGATTCAAATCCTCGAGCTATTAAAAAGCTTGAGAGTGCTGTATAACATGGGTTATATCTTCATCACCCACGATATACAGGCCGCTGCTTATATTTGCGACAGAATAATGATCCTTAAAGACGGCCAGATCGAAGAAATAGTGCGCACTCAGCAACTGAACGACGCTCAGTCCCCTTACACGAGGAAACTGCTGCAAATGATCATTGCTTAAAGGGCATTAACGAAAGGAGTCACCATGTTGAAAGGAGCGCTGTCTTGGGCTTATCTAAGGTTATATCTATTAACGCTGCTATACTTCAGCGCTAATTCCATACTCGGTGTCATCATTCCTCTGAAGGGTGATTCGCTGGGAGCCACCAATACAACAATCGGGTTGATCATGGGAGCGTATTTGGCAACAACGATGTTGTGCAGGCCCTGGGCAGGTCTTCTCATTCATAGATACGGACCCATCAAGGTGCTTCGCTTTATACTTGTGATTAACGGCCTGGCTCTTATTATGTATTCTTTTACCGGATTGGGTGGTTATTTTGCTGCCCGCATGCTGCAGGGAATATGCACAGCTTTTTTCTCCATGGCTTTGCAGCTCGGGATTATCGACTCGCTGCCCGACAGTGACCGTTCCCAAGGCATTTCGATGTATTCACTATGTGCTTCCATGCCAGGGGTTATTGGTCCCCTGCTGGCGGTGGGGATATGGCAGAACGGAGATATGCAGATCTTCACGGCGGCAATGATTACGATTGCGATCCTGACAGGAGGCGTGGGTTATAGTGCCAGGATGGGTCCTGGTGGAACTGCCCCTGCGAAAGCTTCGGAGACACAAGGAATGACCGGGTTATCCATGCTGAAGACTTTCGGACAATTAGTCACCAACCCGCATTTATTCAAGTGCAGTGTCCTCATGCTAACCGCTTCTCTTGTGTTTGGAGCGGCCACAACCTTCATTCCTTTATATGCTGCGCAGGTTACAGGCGGCAGTGCGGCAGTCTATCTGATGCTGCAGGCGGGTACCGTGGTTGTGGCACGATTTGTCTTTAGAAAAAAGGTACCTTCAGACGGACGATGGCACCCGGGATTTATGCTCGCCATCATGCTCATTCTGGCTTCGGCGGCGCAATCGGTCAGCTATGCATCAACAGGCGGAGCCATATTCTTCTATGTAGGCGCAGTTCTGATGGGAACAGCACAGGCACTCCTCTACCCTACGTTAACCACGTATCTGACCTTTGTTCTAACGCCATCAACCCGCAATGTGCTTCTTGGATTGTTCATTGCAACGGCTGATTTAGGTGTATCGCTAGGAAGCATGCTGATGGGCCCGCTTGCGGACCTCACCTCGTATTCGGTTATGTATACGTTTTGTGCGGCTTTGGGTTTGTCGATGACTCTTGTTGCATACAACCGCCGGCGCTCTTTAATCTGAATGATCATACAAGAGCAGGAGCCCGCAATAATTGCTGGCTCCTGCTCCTGTTATGATCTGTATAAAGTTCGACTCTACGAGTCTAATCGAAATCCTCCCGGGTCACACTAATCTCTGGGATATTCAACATTCATGATGTCCATGAAGGGAACCTTGGTCAACGCTTCATTCTGCATAACATGCACCTTTCCCGTACGGGAATCCATCAGGACAATTTGTCCCCTTACCGTCTCTTCCCAGCCCCACACGGTTAAGACAATCTCCGATTTCTCCTGGAAAGCTTCAGTTAGCTGATTTCCTAATTCCTCCAACACAAACTCATCACGGGTTGGCCTCTTGGCAACCTTTGCTTTAGCCATTATATCCTCCAAATGTATAGTTAATTAAATAGATCTGATCCTTATTCTATTATACTTCTCTCTCTACTAAAAAAGGAACCTCTCTGCCAGTTCTCCCCAATGGGTATCCATCTCGTTATCTCACCCATTTATAAGAAAAGGCTGACTTCCCGGTTCAACACCAGGGAAATCAGCCTCTTTAATCTAAATTATTTTTATCCTAAGCGTGGAACTGCTGTCCGTCCAGAACCTCTGGAACATAACCGGCACGGATCACAAAGTCGCCAAGATGCTCTCCGATATTGCGCTCTTTGGCATACCGGGCAAAAATCTGCTTAAGGGAATCCAGAATTTCGGTCTCGCCGATATTCTCCTTGTACAGCTTGTTCAATCTGCTGCCCGTGAAGCTGCCTCCCAAATACATATTGTATTTACCAGGCGCTTTACCGATAAATGCCAGCTCTGCAAGCGCAGGTCTTGCACATCCATTCGGACAACCGGTCATCCGGATAACAATCTCTTCGTTCTGTAGTCCATGCTCAGCCAGAATCGGATCAATCTTATCCATCAAGGCTGGCAGATAACGCTCCGATTCGGCCATTGCCAGGCCGCAGGTTGGTAGTGCTACGCAGGCCATAGAATTTCTCCGCAGCGCGCTGTAATGATTCCCGTCAGTCAGACTGTATTCCTTGATCAAAGCTTCAATCTTCTTCTTATGCTGCTTGGCTACGTTCGAAATAATCAGGTTCTGGTTCGGTGTGAGACGGAACTCCCCGGTATGGACTTTGGCGATTTCGCGAAGCCCCGTCATCAGCGGATACCCTTCCTCATCCTGAACACGTCCATTCTGGATGAACAAGGTGAAGTGCCATTTGCCATTGCTGCCTTTCACCCAGCCATAACGATCACCATTATGGTCAAAATGGTAAGGCCTTGCTTCGGCCAGTTCCCAGCCAAGACGTGCAGTTAGTTCCTGCTTGAACCAGTCCAGGCCTCTGTCATCAATTGTATATTTGAACCGGGCGTGCTTGCGAACAGACCGGTCCCCGTAGTCTCTCTGAATAGTGACTGTCTTCTCAGCTACGTCAATCATCTGCTCTGGGGTGCAGAAGCCGATAACCTTGGACACCTGCGGATATGTCTTCGGATCTCCGTGGGTCATGCCCATTCCGCCGCCTACCGAGACATTAAATCCTTGCAGCTGGCCATCCTCAACAATTGCAATAAGTCCCAGGTCTTGAGAGAACACATCCACATCATTGTTAGGCGGAATAGCAATACCGATCTTGAACTTCCGAGGCAGATAGACATGACCATAGATCGGCTCCTGTTCTTCCCCTTCCCGGCTGTCTACAACCTTCTCCCCATCCAGCCAGATTTCATGATAAGCGCGTGAGCGCGGATCCAGATGGTCACTTACTTTGCTCGCCCAATCATACACCTCCGAATGAATCTCAGACTGATGAGGATTCGGGTTGCACATCACGTTCCGGTTCACGTCACCGCAGGCGGCAAGCGTGCTGAGCATGGATTCATTCACTTCGCGAATGGTATTCTTCAGATTCCATTTCAATACACCATGTAGCTGGAAGGATTGACGGGTAGTCAGACGAATCGTGCCGCTGGAGTATTTCTTGGCTACCCGGTCCATCATCAGCCACTGCTCAGGTGTAACTACGCCGCCAGCAGCACGCACGCGGAGCATGAATTGGTAAGCTGGCTCAAGCTTCTGCTTCGCACGTTCATTCCGAAGATCACGGTCATCCTGCATGTAGCTTCCGTGGTGCTTCATCAATCGGTTATCATCTTCAGGGATTGACCCCGTCAATGGATCTTGAAGTGTCTCTTCCAGGCTCCCGCGCAAATAGTTGCTTCTGCGCTTGATCTCTTCCACATCACTGTGCGGAGCACTGTTTGGAGACAACAAATTATTCTCGGACATCGCTGATTTCTCCTCTCGCAATCGTTGGTCTGCCCTTATTAATAGACATCCCGCTGATAACGTTTCTGCTGTTGCATTTGTGTCAAATAGTCTGCTGCTTCCTCCGGGCTGAGGCCGCCTTCTTGCTGGAGAATAGAAGCCAGTGCCGCATGAACATCATGAGCCATCTTCTTCTCGTCTCCGCACACATAGACCGCGGCGCCTTCCTGCAGCCATTGATACAGTTCCTTGCTCTTCTCCAGCATTCGGTGCTGGACGTATACTTTCTGATCGGTATCCCGGGAAAAGGCAACATCCATACGGGTCAGCACGCCATCTTTGAGCCAGCGCTGCCATTCAACCTGGTATAGGAAGTCCGTCGAGAAATGCTGATCGCCATAGAACAACCAGCTCTTGCCTTCAGCTCCGGTCTCTTCTCTCTCACCAAGGAAGGCACGGAATGGGGCAACGCCCGTACCGGGACCAATCATAATAATAGGAGTGTCGCTGCTGTCAGGCAGCTTAAAGTTCGGATTACTCTGTATAAACACTGGCAGGGTGTCACCAGCCTCTACCCGCTCGGCAAGCTGTACGGAGCACACGCCATAACGCTCTCTGCCCTGATTCTCATATCGTACAGTACGTACAGTGAGATGTACTTCATCCGGGTTCGCTTTCAAGCTGCTCGCAATTGAGTACAAGCGGGCTGGAATTTTGCGCAGAAGAGCTGTGAAGGAACGTGCGGACACGCCTTTCAGATTGAAATCCTGTACCAGGTCAAGCAGATCATGTCCTGCAAGATAAGCTCTTAGCTCTGTCTCATGTCCAGCACTTAAAAGGTTCGTCAATTCCGGATTTGAAGTAAGCTCCGCAACTTGCGTTAACAGGGGTTTGGTCAGCACGGTAATCTCGTAATAACGGAGCAATGCTTCTCGGAGAGTCTGTTCTTCTCCATTCTTGCCCACAGGGACAAGCTCTTCCGCATTCCATGCAAAAGCTTCGATAAGCTCATCCACAAGCCGTGGGTGGTTCTCAGGATATATTCCCAGGCTGTCACCTGGTTCATATTGTAGATTGGAGCCTTCAAGAGAGAGCTCGATGTGGCGAGTCTCCCGATCTGATCCACGGCCGTTCAAATTCAAATTCTCAAGGACCTCAGCGTGAAAAGGATTCGTTCTGGAGTATTCCGATTCGCCTTCAGCGGATACGGCAGTCTGGCTTGTTATTCCTGCTGGCTGAGCAGATGAACCCTCATTTAATGAGGCAAGAACTTGTGTCATCCACTCAGCTGCCGCCTCATCAAAGTCCACATCACAATCCACACGGGGAGTCAGCGGCTTGCCTCCGAGCTCTTCAAGACGCTTGTCGAAGTCCTTGCCTGTCTGACAGAAGAATTCGTACGAAGTATCGCCAAGAGCAAGAATGGAATATCGAAGACCATCCAGCTTAGGCGCTCTCTTACTATGAAGGAATTCATAGAAAGGAATCGCATTATCCGGCGGCTCACCTTCACCATGGGTGCTCACTACGATCAGGAGATTCTCAACCTTCTTGAGGTTGTTAGACTTATAACTTCCCATATCAGAGACCGTCACCTGGAATCCGTTCTCTTCCAGCTGCTTGGTCAATTTCTTCGCCAGCCGGTCACTGTTGCCTGTCTGGGATCCAAAGAGAACGGTGACCTCTTTGGAGATTGAGGGTGCAGTCTCGGTCAGCGTTGCAAGCGGAGCATTAGCAGGCGCAGAAGCTGTTGCTGCTGCAGCCGAAGCCGTACCAAGCGATGCTGCGATATAACCACCTAGCCAAATCCGCTGCGTATCCGTTAGTGTAGGCAGAAGACGATTGAGCAGATCAGCCTGCTCTTGATTAAAAGGACTGTTCGTTACCTGGAGTTCCAACAAAATCCACCTCACGTAGCATTCTAAGATTTAATTCCTAGCAATATGATCAACTTAATAAATCTACTTACTAGAACCTAACACACAAGGGATTTCCGGTCAATTTGAATGAATTTATAGGATTCATTAGTTAATCTGATAAAGTGAATTTAACGAACAAAACGGAGCGAAAATAATCGAAGCAAGCGATGTAAGACCGCTTGCTTCGATTCCATCCTCAATATGTCATTTCACTAATTAGAGTTATCTTACTCATAAGAATCATTTAGAACATCCATATCAAGGCTCACCGCATCATCTGGAATAATGCGCCAGCTTCCTTCCGGAAGCTTGATTGCCTTAATAAGGTTGTACACTCTAAGTTCCATTCCACTTTCCGGTAACCGAAAGTTCTGAACCAAGTAGATCGTTGCGGAATTATTAGCATAAGCAGCGATAGACATACTTTCTGCTATAATTTCAAAATCACTCAGCCCAAATGTAGCAAACAGACTTTTCTTAACATCCTTGATCGTTGTTGAATCCGTATTTAAGGTACTTAGTGCCGCTTCAACGTCCTTTTCATTCATAGCTTTGATAAAGGTATCAAACAGTGCATGAATAGCGGTTTTATCAGCTTCAGGTACTTCGGCTTCCTTCTTCAACACTTCCTTGAAATTTGCATATTCTGTATGCTCTGATTCAAGGTAACCAAAAGTCCATTTGTAATTCTTGTCAAGCTCCATATAAATACCGAGATGTTCGATCCGGTCAAGAAGCTCGCCAGGTCCCTTAGGGATAGATAATTCTACATTGAACTTTTGCTCTGAAGGGTAATAATCAGGGTCAGAAGAAAGATTGTCTATGGAGGAATAGCCCGCGTATTTAGTAAGCAGAGAAGGATCCTCTATTACTCTTTCATAGAACTCACTATCCGATTCCTTATTAATAAGAGATAAATATGTTTTAGAATCTCCATCTTTTATGGCTTTTAACATTTTTTTGACTAGGGCAGTCATTTCTCTCAAATCTGCTTTGAGAGGTGGGCCATAGGTTGATTTGTGCACCTTCACCATTCTGCCTGCTTGATCCCACTCTGCCTCCAGTCCTGTGGCTTCATTGAGAAATTCAAGGTCCACAAATGTGCTGGACGCGCCTATAATGACATAAGGATTCTTAGAATCGTTAGGGAAAGCTTGGCCATTCAAATTCGCCTTGCCTGACTTCATATCAATCTTGATGGTCTTGTCTTCAGATACAGCCGAGAAAATCTTCTTCTTGCTATCATAACTCAGTGTGTAATCTAATGTTTTGAGAATACTGCGAAGTTCCACGAACACACGGCCATGACGTATAATTGGAGAGGAACTTGGGCGGACTTCCTTGTTGTGGACATAGACACGGATAGGTTTGGCTGCTGGTGTAGAGGCGGCAGCTGCAGTGTTCAAGTTCAGTATAGGAGTAGCACTCAACCCTAAACTGAGTACAGTAAGTAATATGCATTTCATCATCTTCGACTTCATCTTATCGCTCCTAATATGTGATTTGATTATCCTTTCTTAATATTATTCTAGGAAAAATTACCCATATCCCTTATCTTACTGTGACCCTGCTTAAGATAGCAATGACTTTTTTTATCGAACAATAGTCCTCCCTTCAATCCAGAGAACTCATTGTTCAGATGAGATCTTCCACAAATAGATCGAGGCCACTGAACCTAAAGGAGAATAGGCCAACCGATACGTGTCGAATTGCTCCCTGCTTAGTGATGAAAGGTTGTACAACCTCATCATACCGCGGCGAATAGCCAGGTCCCCCCAGCTGACCACATCCGGCCGCCCCATGGCATGGATCAGCAGCATTTCAGCCGTCCATCTGCCAACCCCAGGCAAGATAGTAAGCTTACGAATGACCTGTTCATCCGGCAATTGATGCAGTTCTTCAAGGTCAAACTCTCTTTCGGCTATCATTTGCGCAATACGATGGATGTTCACTGCTTTCTTCATTGTCATCCCACACTCTTGGATCTGATCAGCACTCTGATTCGCTAGCGACCGAGCGGATATATCTTCGAAGTGCTGCAGCATTCGCCCCCATATGGTTGCCGCTGCTTTGACGGAGACAAGCTGACCCACCATGGCATGGATGAGCGCAGTGAATAGATCCGGAATCATAACTCGTTCGACTTTCCCGTATTGGTCTATTGCTGCTCCCAATCTTTTATCCGCTTTCCTTAGCTGATCCATTTCCTTTTGTCCATATTCAAAAACGCTATATTCTACGTTACTCATCCTCCTCTCCCTCGCTGCAGTATTGCATTCTCCAGCACAATAGTAACTCTTGCTCTAATTATAGCCCAATAATAATTGGAAGAATATTCAATACGCTTCAACATTCAAACTAATTGTGGAAGATGAATGGTTACCTCATGCTAAGGGAATGCTCAATATGGTTTCGTGATTAAATATATTTCATGCCATTAAGTTTTGGTATATGATGTACAAGTTAGTTACAAAGACTTATGTTCATAACATCTAGGAGGACTGAACTTGACATCAACTGAGGATTCACTTCAGAAAAGGCTGCTCCCCCGACATATCACCTTTATGGCGATGGGCGGGGTCATTGGTACGGGTATTTTCAAAGGAAGCTCCGAGACGATAAATCTCGTGGGTCCGGGAGTTATCTTTTCCTATATCTTTGCCGGATTACTGTTGCTGGTCGTTATGGGCGCTATCGCAGAAATGGCCACTGTATATCCGAACAGAAATATGAAAGATTTCATACGTGAGGCTTTCGGGGAACGCGTATCCTTCATCGTGGGCTGGCTGTATTGCTTCATGTGGCTGTCCGTGTGTGTTATAGAAGTAATTGCGGCTGGGAGCTTCCTTCAATATTGGCTTCCCGGCGTTCCATTGTGGACTTTAAGCCTTGCAAGTGCGGCATTGATCATTCTCATTAACATGATGAATGTCCGGGGATATGGTGAGATGGAATTTTGGCTTGCCGGGATCAAGATATTTATGATTATTGTATTTATCGTGTTAGGTGCGTGCATCCTGCTTGGTATCCTTCCTGGCCAAACCTCCCCCGGACTCAGCAACTATACCGAACACGGGGGGTTTTTCCCGAATGGATGGACAGCGATCTTCTCTGCCCTGCTGATTGTTATGTTCTCTTACGGTGGATCTGAATTGATCGGTCTTACCCTGACGGAGACGGAAAATGCGGAGAAAATCCTGCCGAAAGTGGTTAAAAGCTTCATTCTGCGAGTGGTCTTTTTCTATACTCTGCCGATTCTGATCATTTGCGGATTAATTCCTTGGAATCAGCTAAATGAGACAACAAGTCCTTTTGTGCAGGTACTCAGTTCCACAGGGCTGCAGGGCGCCGCGCATTTGATGAATTTCATTCTTGTTACAGCTGTCCTCTCTGCAGCCAACTCTGGAATCTATGGGGCAACACGTATGCTTCATTCCATGGCTAAAGATGCCGAGGCCCCTCGCTGGATGGGTAAGCTTTCAACGCAGGGAGTTCCTGTAGGGAGTCTGTATTTCTGTGCCGTTCTTCTGCTGATTGGTTCACTCTTGGCCTTCATTACGCAGGAAGGATTATTCCGTGTGTTAATGGCTGTGCCGGGCTTTGTCGTGATGCTGGTATGGATATGCATTTGTCTCTCCCAGATCAAGCTTCGTAAAATGTATCCGAAAAAGCCTGCCTTCCAAATCTGGGGCTTCCCTTATGTTCCGGCTCTTACTGCTCTAACTCTTGGAGTCATCGCTATCTTGTTCATGCTTGATGTCCAGAATCGAATCAGCATTGTTGTATGCTTGAGCTTGGCGGCTCTCCTGACCATTTGGTCGATATTCAAATTCCAGAAAAGATAAATATACGCGAACCAAAAAGCCCCTTCTACTCAGGTAGAGGGGCTTATCTTATTTCCACACCTAATGTGACTGTGTATCCTGTGACTCGGTATAAGATTTGATTTTATTTAGAAGGGTGCCACTATTTGTAGTGAATAATATATATGACTTTGTGCTGGTATTAATAACAATTCGATCTGTTGTATTGTAGGGGGTACCGATTCTCACAGCATCTGCTCCTTCACCAGCGTAAGTGTCATCTTCGTACACTTCTTTGATGTCCGAGAGAGGTATTTCAGTTGAAGACATCTGCCAATGAATAATAAGATTAAAATCGTTTCTCGTAACGTTGATGCCTAGCATAATCTACTCTGCCCCCTTTAATCATGAGGAATTAACTTGAACAGCCGATTGACTAATTTATTTATGGGTACACGGGGTACTATATTTTATTTAACCAAAATTTGGAATACAAAACAATAAATACTCCTTTCTCACAAAGAGAGAACTTATAGATCCTTCCAAACTCAATTATCCAACCATATTACTCATAAAAAAACACAGCATCGACTCTCGAACAAGTCAACGCTGTGCCTCTCTCTGCTTCGACTGTATTCCCTTTGCCGCGCTCAAGCTGCTGGTGGTGTAAGGAATACATAATGGCGTGCCGTACAAGGGATCTGGAATGATCTCACATTTCAGACGAAATACCTGTTCAATCAACTGCTCGTTCACAACCTCTCCCGGCTCACCTTGCGCCTCGATTCGGCCAGCCCGAATGGCTACAAGATGATCGGCATACCGGCATGCCAGATTAAGGTCATGCAGCACCATCACAATGGTGCGCTCGTCCCGCCTGTTCATCTCATACAGAAGATCGAGAACCTCAATCTGATGCGTCATATCCAGATAAGTTGTAGGCTCATCCAGCAAAATAATAGGTGTCTCCTGAGCAAGGGTCATGGCGATCCAGGCTCGCTGCCGCTGACCCCCCGACAGGGAATCCACTGTGCGTTCCGACAGCTCACTCATTCCCGTGGCTTCAAGTGCTGCCCCGACAATGCGCTCATCCTCTTGTGACCATTGTCTCAGCCAGCTCTGGTAGGGATAACGTCCTTGCTTAACGAGCTGAAGGACGGTTAAGCCCTCCGGTGCAACCGGCCCCTGGGGCAGGATCGCGAGCTTGCGGGCAACTTCCTTGGTCGCCATGCGGGAAATATCGCCCCCATCCAGCATAACTGTTCCATGCTGAGGCTTAAGAAGCCGTGCCATAGATCTTAATAGTGTTGATTTGCCGCAGCCATTGCTACCTATAAATACCGTTATCTTCCCTTTAGGAATCGATAGATTCAGACTCTTGAATATATAGTTATCCCCATAGGATAGTCCCAGTCCCTCAGCTTCGAGCATGAATAGTTCCTCCAGTCTAGTAACGATTGCGATTCCGGTATAGCATGTACATGAAGAAAGGGGCTCCAATCGCGGCGGTCAATACGCCGGCAGGCACATCCTTGGGCATAAAGAGAGTTCGCGCTGCCAAATCTGACACAAGCAGAATAATCGCGCCCAGCAGAGCGCTTACCGGAACAACGCTCCCGAATGATGAGCCGACAAGCTTCCGAGCCATGTGTGGTGCCATGAGGCCAATGAATGCGATCGCGCCTCCGATAGCCACAGCAGCTCCAGCCAAGGCTACACTCAGCATAATCAATATTAGGCGCTGTCTCTGCACTTGTGCCCCTGCACTGCTGGCGGTATCATCTCCAAGTGATTGGATATTCACATTGCGGGCTTGAAGCCAGGTAACAGGAAGCAGAATGGCTGCCCAAGGCAGCAGGATGAGCACATCCTTATCCCAAGACACACCGTAAATACTGCCGGTCATGAACGTTAATGAACGTTCCGCCAGCTGCATGGGTCCCGAGATGATGAACATATAAGACAGGGACTTAATGGCTGCCGAGAGGCCGATTCCGATGAGAACGAGCCTTAGAGGGTCGACCCCTCTTTTCCACGATAAGACGTACAATAGTCCTGTCACCAACAAAGCTCCAAGTATGGAAGCAATGGGCATCCAGTGCAGTGGAACGGTTCCTTTCAGCAGAAAGATGAACAGAACAGCCCCAAGGGAAGCGCCTTCTGTAATGCCGGCTACATCCGGGGAGGCCAGGGGATTACGAATAACTCCCTGCAGAACAGCACCCGCGACAGCAAGCGAAGCTCCAACCAAGATCGCAATCATCATGCGCGGGAGCCGAAGCTTCTCAACAACAACCTGATGTGCGGGCTCCCCCATTCCCAGAAGGACCTTAACTACGTTCATCGGGGATATGTACATACTACCCAAGCCAGTGCTGACAATCATAATAGCTATAGCAAGGACCAGCAGAACTGCGCAGATCCAGATTGTCCTTTTCTCAATAAGTAAGGAGAATCGCGAACCTGCAGATCGTATCGATTTGTATTTGCTCATTACGTCCGTCTGCCTTTCCTAGCGATGTAGACAAAGAAGGGTACTCCCATAATCGCGGTCATGACACCTACAGGGACCTCCCTCGGCATAGCTATATATCTTGATCCTAAGTCGGCTGCCACAAGCAGGATCGCACCGAGCACCGCGCTGTAAGGCAGTATCCACCTGTGATCGGTTCCCACCAGATAACGGACAATATGCGGTATGATAATGCCTATAAAAGCAATCGGTCCTGCGGCAGCAACCGAACCGCCCGCCAGCAGGATAACAGAAGCTGCACCAAGCCATTTGATTCGGGCCGGATTCTGCCCAAGTCCCTGAGCCAGATCGTCCCCCATGGCAAGCACATTCAGATGCCTGCCCATCAAGAGAGCTATACCCAATCCGCAGGCCATATAAGGCCATACAGCCTCAAGCTGGCTCATTTCCCTGCCGGCTACCGAACCGACCAGCCATGCCAGAATCTGATCGAACATTTTACCATCTGTAAGCATTAGCCCCTGCGTAAGTGAAGCGAAAAATGCCGTCATGGAGGCCCCGGCCAGTGTGATTTTGACCGGTGTCATTCCATCTCTACCGATACTGCCCAGCAAGAACACGATTCCCCCGCTTAGTGTAGCTCCGATCAGAGCTACCCAGGTGAATGCATGCTGACCGGTAATACCAAGAAATGTACCGCAGAGCATAATGAAGAAGGCCGCGCCTGCGTTCACTCCAAGTGTGCTTGGAGAAGCAATCGGATTACGGGTCAACACCTGCATGACCGCCCCTGCAACCGCAAGACATGCTCCAACAGCAGCAGCTATTACCGCTCTCGGAACCCTGGTCGTCCGAATAACCAGATGTTCATTGCTGCCATTGTAATGGGTAACAGATTCCCAGACAGTTCTAAGCGGAATGTCGGTTACCCCAAAAGCGATGCTGCACACCATAACACCTGTAAGTACAAGCAAAGATAAGATTAGATACACAACTCTCATATAGATCACATTCTTCTGTTAAATTTCTAAATATAATGACCAGAACCAGCTTGGGCCTATTAGCCCAGCCGTCCGCCGTTACCTGTATGAATTTTAGATTAAAGACTATGAACTTGTCAACGAACATGATAATCATTCTCAGTTTGTTGTTGACAACAGGGCTAAACTCCTATTATAGTTTGATCTGTCAGTGATAATCATTCTCATCATAGACAATACATAATTTATAGGGGGACATCGATTCATATGTTATCTAGAACAACATCCAGCCGGTTAAGCCGGTCCGCCAAGCTTGGCACACTTGCCTTAATCCTGATCCTGATTCTGTCAGCATGCGGGAACAAAAACGCATCAGAATCAAGCCAGTCCGAAAAATCTTCATCTAATACCGCTGCTCCTTCCACCACGGAGAGTCAGGTGCGCAAAGTTAAGCACGCTATGGGAGAAAGCGACATTACAGGCACTCCGCAAAAGGTTGTCGTATTGACGAACGAAGGAACCGAGGCACTGCTCGCCCTTGGCGTCAAGCCTATCGGTGCTGTAAAGTCATGGACCGGCAATCCCTGGTATGAACATATCAAGGCTGACATGGAAGGCGTGACCGAGGTTGGAGAAGAAAGCCAGCCGAATCTCGAGCTTATCGCCAGTCTCCAGCCAGATCTTATTATCGGCAACAAAATGCGTCAGGAAAAAGTCTACGAGCAGCTGAAGGCGATCGCGCCTACCGTGATGGCTGAGGATCTGCGCGGCGAGTGGAAGACAAACTTCAAGCTCTATGCCGAAGCTCTCGGCAAGACGACCGAAGGCGATGCCTTAATGGCCGCCTATGACAAACGTATTGAAGATTTCAAAGCCAAAGCAGGTGATAAACTTAAGCAGACCGTCTCCGTTGTCCGGTTCATGGCCGGTAAGACCCGTGTGTATCACACCAATACCTTCTCAGGGGTGATCTTCGAGCAGTTGGGTATTGCCCGCAATGAAATGACCAAGAATGCCAAAGACACCTTTGTTGATGAGATCACCAAGGAAAGGCTTCCGGAAGCGGACGCGGATATCCTCTTCTACTTCACCTACGATACGGGTGACGGCAAGGCGAGCCAGACCGAGCTGGAATGGACAAAGGATCCGCTGTGGAAGAACCTGAGTGCCGTGAAGAGTGGTCATGCGCACAAGGTCAATGATGCCATCTGGAATACTGCCGGTGGTTACAAAGCGGCGAACCTGATGCTGGATGATTTGTACAAAATCTACGACATTCAGCCATAAAAGAATTTCAGTTCAAATACGGGCTGTCCCAAGTCATCATGGATGACGAAGGGATAGCCCTTTCTTTTGTCCAGGCGCACAGATACAGTACCCTAGTACCTTGATCAAATGAGATGAACATGTGTAGTTCCGACCGGCTTATATCTGATTTGGAAGCGTTGGAACTGCGCCCGGGTTAAATCATTGCTGACTAGGTAAAAGAACCCGCTGTAATCGGAGTCAAGGCACGGGTCTGATCCAGATAGATGAAGGCATCGTAGCGCCTTGCGATCCGGGTGGGCACATAGTTCCCCAGCTCCCATTCGGGGTGGTACACGACTCCAATGGCGCGATGGCCTATAATGGAGTCCTCTAATATCGAATCAGCAGACTTGAAAATAAGCAGCTTGTCTTCGGCTCCATGCCTGTGCAGCAGTTCCTCCCAGCTGTTCCTGATCGCACCCGGTACACGCATCTCCTCCTGGGGAGCTCCCCAGGCCTGGCCCGCTATCACGGTTCCGCGATACGTACCGAAGCCAATTGCAAATACCTCATCCGCATACTTTTCTCGAAGCAGCTGACCTACGTTGACCATTCCCTCGTCTGCCATATCGGTAGCCCTGGCATCACCAATGTGTGTATTGTGTTCCCATACGACTGCGCGTGCATCTTGACCGTGATAATCCATCAGCCTCTCCAACGCATCCACCATGTGGCGGTCCCTTATGTTCCATGAAGCCGCATCGTGCCTGATCATGGTTCTGTAGTAAGCTTCTGCACCCTTTACAGCGAGAGCGTTCATCTCGGCACCAAGTGCCTTCTCCCGATCTTGGGTATAAGCACCTTCCACCTGTCCTGAAGCCTGCGTAGAAGCGAAATGATCTCATCTTCGCAGCCTTCCCCATAGAGAGAAGCTGAAATTCCATAAGATTGTTCGTTCCGATGATGAGGCTCAAAGCATGCAAAGGCCCGTTTTGCGGCATCCAGATCATCTGTGCTTCGAGTGCTGCTCAGATACTTCAAAATTTCATCCATCGATTCCCAAAGGCTGTAGACGTCGATTCCGTAGAATCCAACCTTCTCCTCTTCTGACTTGCCCTTGTTGTAACTCCGCAGCCATTCGGCCAGCTCACGTATTTCATGATTGGCCCACATCCAGGTTGGCCAGCGTGTGAAGTCCCGCATAGCGTCTTCGGCATTAGCACCTGCCCCTTCATAACCCTTCACGTAGCGGTTCAGCGTATAACAGGACGGCCAATCCCCTTCAACAGCGATAAATCGGATACCCTTCTCCATAATGAGCTGTTTGGTCAGCTTTGCACGGATGGTG
This sequence comes from Paenibacillus sp. YPG26, assembly GCF_023704175.1. Taxonomy (NCBI): domain Bacteria; kingdom Bacillati; phylum Bacillota; class Bacilli; order Caryophanales; family Paenibacillaceae; genus Paenibacillus; species Paenibacillus sp. YPG26. The sequence continues at coordinate 2,217,962 of NZ_CP084530.1, forward strand.
TAGTACTCTGAGGTGCCATGAGAAGCTTCACCAAGAAGCACATACCTAGCTTCCCCTATATGCTCCACCAGGTGATCCAGCTTGTCCCGGTTGAAGAGAACAGCAACCTTGTTGATTGAATCCAGTATCGACTGATACATCGATTGATCCTTCATGTTATCCGCCTTCCGTTTAAAGATGAATATCTCTTCAGAAAGTGTGCACGCAAAACCGGTTAAACATGCGTCTTCGTGATAATCATTGGTTGCTCTATTTGATGGGTTAGGTTAAAATTAATCTTCCTAATTATGAATGAAACACATGAGATCGTGAGGTAAACCAATGATTGAGATAAAAATATCCACAATTAGCGGCGGCGAGTTCAAAAGAGGAGTCTTCGCAACAAGAGATATTGCCAAAGACGAGCTTATCCATGAAGCGCCTGTCATCCCCTATCCCAATGAACAGCATGAATTCATAGAGAAGACTATACTCGCAGATTATGTATTCGAGTATGGGATTAACCATACCGCGGTTCTCTTGGGGTATGGCAGTCTGTTCAACCACTCTTATGAGCCCAATGCCATTTATGACATTAATTTTGAGCAGCATACCTTTGATTTCTACGCCTACACCGACATCAAGGCCGGGGAAGAGATTTTTATTAACTATAACGGGGAAGCCGACTGCGATGATCCATTATGGTTCTATGAGGAACAGGAATAAATAACTACGTCTGGTTGCCTGGCCTGTCCGGGACGCAAAGAGTCTGCCTTCAGTTCAGAAGGCAGACTCTTTGCGCGTTTTTCCAAATATACCTAACTTTCTGCTAACCACTTTCTTCCTCATCAGTGATGGATCAGAGGCGCATTTCCTTTCCCGGTTAAGGAGTTCTCGAACATATCAATAATCTCCAGGAACCGTTCAGCTTCGCGGAATACATGGTCCGCAAGGAGCGGATGAATAATGCTTTTAATTCTGCATTGCTCGATCAGATCCCGGGCGGTTTTCTTGAAATCCCGTAATGATTTAACGGATACCCTGTTCTGATCCAGGAACTGATCCAGAATCGGAGCAGTCTGGGACTGAGGCCGCATGGAGTCGAGATCACGGGCCTGGAACAACAACTGATCGAAGTCGTTGCTGAATTCTCTCGCCTGATCCACAAGCTTTCGTTCAGAAGGATCGAGAAGGTGCCCGATGAACTTCGCATGGTCCGCCATAATCCGCAAGAAGAATACATTCTCGTCAATAATGGCATCGTATAAAGGCTCTAGCTTGCCTTCATTTAACTCCTCCAAGCGATTTCTGAAATAGTTGGCTTCTCTACTCACATGATCAACCAATAACGGGAAGTTGTTCTGTCCAGGAAGCTTACAAGTCAAGATTAAGCCTAGTACTTTTCTTTTGAATGCCCATATATGACTGACCGCTGTATGGACCTCCTGATTGAACTGCCGAATTAATTGCGGGTCCGTATCAAGAGAGAAGGAATGAACCCGGTTCTCAATATCCTCAAAAATCCGGTAGAAGTGTTGAGCTTCCTTAATGAGTTCCGTGTCTTCTGCGCGGAAACCGAGTCCCAGAAAAAAAGAATGTTCTTTCATAATCCTCGACCAGAAGCTGACTTCTTCAAGCGACTGAGCCACAAAACGGTCTGACATTTGCTTCCCTCCTCAAAATCAACCTATTTAGACCCTATGCTGACTAAGCTTGGATCAATACCTGATTTAATCAGGAGGTTAAGCAGATGACCTACTCTCGCTCAGGACAATTGGAGGTCTTTTCAAGGTTCCCTTGTTGTATCCGGAAGGCTAGTCCACTAATTAACAGAAGCCCTCCGGCAAATCCAGCGAACATCCACTGAGTCTCATTCACAGCCATATGATCAAGACTCCAGCCAGTCAGGAGAGGAAGCACGGCTCCTCCTACCCCTCCGGAAGCAATTAGAATGCTAGGTGTAGCTTCCTCTGTTCCGGGGAGCAGCTTACTTGCGAAGACCAAAGCGATCGAGAATATCCCCGACATGGCAAGTCCAAGCATGAGAATGACTGCAAATGAGGACCAGACCTGCAATGTAAAAGGAAGCAGTAATAGAAGCACGGCGCTAGCAAGACAACTGAAGAGAACATAAACTCTGTACTCGAATTTCTCCGCAATATATCCGGCAAAAATCCGTCCGACGGACATGGCAATCCAGAAGCATGTAACACTAAGCGCAGCACCAGCTTCCTTCATGCCAAGCTTCTCAATCAGCATCGCAGGCATGAAGTTGGCAAGACTCATTTCTGTACCGACATACAGGAAGAAGAAAGCGATGAACAGAGTTAGTATCAACATACGTCGTCCGGAGTAGGCCCGCATTCCTTTAGATGGCTGTGTCCCAGTCTTCTCAGGAGCAGATCGCTGATCCAGTACCTGATCCATTTCACCAAAGGAACCTTTTGCCCAGAAAGCGATGGTTGCAACCCCGAACAAGGCAACTACCGCAAACGAGATACGCCAATACCCCGCTTCCATCAGGCCGCTTGCGATTAATGGCATCACCAAGGCACCAATGCCGAATAAGACCTCCAGCCTGCTCATCGCAATGGCGGTATTCTCTTTAATGGCGGATATGATAACGGTCCCTATAACCGCCTCAATCATGCCGAATCCGAAGCCTGCCCCCAAAGCAATGATATATAACCAGCCCCAAGGCGGCAGTGCCATATACAGAAGCTCACAACAGCACAATAATCCGGTAGCGATCAGAAGCTCCACTCTTTTACCAAAACGGCGGTTGAACCAAGGGGATACTAGCACACCTAGCAGGAAACCTGTGAATTGGGTAAAAATCAATGTTCCACTATCACTGTAATCCCGGTTATAATGCTCCAGAACAACAGGTAAGACGGAGCCTAGAATAACATGGGCCAGTCCGATCAAGAAGTAAGATAAACAGCCTATCCAAATCAGTTTTTTCATAAGCAGCCTCCTCTATTGTAGTAATATCGTGTTTCTCTCCCTGTTAATCTCATCTATATAGATATAGTATACTAGAGAAATATATATGGAATATAATCGCTTGCCCTGAAATTGCCGAAAAGCACAAAGAGCTGCTGCATCCCAGTAAGCGGGACACAACAGCTCTTTTCTTCTTACACGCCCATGCTAATCTTTCCTTACCTTGCCTGGTAGGCTGCCACAGCCGCCCTCCCTTCTTTCACAGGCTTCCCGGATAATTTAAGGTAGATTAAGGCAATGACGAGACACATCCATGCATAGCCACTCATCATCAAGAATCCAAACATATAATTACCTGTGAATCCCTTGATCAGGCCTAGACAGAGCGGCGGGAAGAAGCCCCCAAGGCCACCGAGTGCGGAAATTATACCGTTCGCTACTCCTGCCTCAGATATAAAATACATAGGAACCAGTTTGAACACTGCCCCATTGCCAACCCCAGCGAATAAAGCAATACTCATGGTCGCCGCAGTGTACACCCCGAAGTCTGGCGAGAGGCTGAGAACAAGTGACGAAATCCCCATACTAGCAAATACGAAAGTTAATAGGATATAAGGATTTATTTTGTCAGCAATTAATCCCCCTATTGGACGGATTAGAGTAGCCAGGCCTATGAAGCACGCGGTGTAGACACCTGCCTCCAGCTTAGCCAAACCAAAATATTCCACAAGGAAATTAGGAAGAAATACGGTAAAAGCAACAAACGATCCAAAAGTAATGAAGTAGAACAAACTGAGCATCCATAACTGCGGCTGCTTGGACAGGTTCTGGATCTGCTTCATGAGCGGCTGGTTCATCCTGGACTCCTCCTTGTCCCCGGCCTTATATACGATCAAAGCCATGAACAGTATGACACCTATATAAATCCATGGAGTATTGCGCCAGCCGAGGGAAGCGGCAAGAACCGGTAATCCAAAAGTGGTCAGTGCAGAGCCCAGATTACCAAGTCCGTAAATCCCGTTAACAACCCCCATTCGTTCTTGCGGATAATACTTCGGGAGCGAGGTTACCCCAATAGAGAACATAGATCCTCCTGCGCCTAGAAGCAGTCCGATCACAAGCAGCTCTTCAAAGTGATGAGCGGCGGTCAGCCACAGCAATGGAATTATAAGAATGAGGAAACCCGTTATGAATATGACCCTTGCTCCGTATCGGTTCGTCAAGTAACCGGCAGGTATCCGAAGCAGGGATCCAGAGAGTACAGGAATCGCCGTAATCCAGGCAATCTGACTCGGCACAAGCTGAAGATCAACTTTTATTGTAGAGATCATCGAGGACAGAAGTACCCATGCGGCAAAGCCCAGTATCAGACTTAGCGTCTGAAGAGGAAGCTGATATACACGCTTATTATTCATCGATTCCACTCCTATCTCTATATCTCTTCTACACGTAAGCTTGAATTCGTACTGTACAGACCTTGAATCCAGGCATTTGGCAAAAGGGGTCCAGTGCCTGGTTCGTAAGGCGGTTCACATTCTGTGTATCTCCCCAGTGCATTGGAACGAACAAGGTGTCTTCCCTGATGTGTTCGGTAACCTTGCACCGCACAACAGCAGATCCCCGGCGCGATTCCAGGAGAACCAACTCCCCATCCCGAACCTTGTAACGCCCAGCGGTGTTCGGGTGAATCTCAACGAAAGACTCTACATTCCGAGCTGCCAGAGAGGCGCTCCTACGTGACTGCACCCCGGATAAATAATGCGCGAGGACTCGGCCGGTAGTCATGTAGAGTGGAAATTCAGTATTCACTTCCTCGGGGAGATCATGTGCAGGAACACAGACAAACTCAGCTTTTCCATCCGGATGTGCAAATCTCTCTTCAAATAACCGGACTTGACCCGGCTGCCTCGCTTCCGGACAGGGCCAGTATACACCTTCCTCCTCACGTATCCGGTCATAACTAATCCCATAATAATCAGCTGCTCCTCCTTTACTGGCCACTCTTAGTTCATCAAAAATTTGCTCCACAGACTCGTAGGGGAAATATTCCGGCTTGCCCATACTGTGAGCAATCCGCGTGAGAATCTGCCAATCATGAAGCACTTCTCCCGGAAGAGGGCGGTCAGCTGGGCGGAGCAGGACCCTACCTTCCAGATTCGTGAGCGTCCCTTCGTTCTCAAGATAAGAGGACACAGGAAGGATAAGATCAGCCATTCGCGCCGTTTCAGACAGGAACATGTCCGCGACCACCAGGAAATCAAGCTTTCTTAGTCCTTGTTCAACAAAATCGGCGTTAGGGTTCGAGACAATTGGGTTGGAGCCCATAACGAACAGAGATCGGATTTGCTGCTCATGAATCTTTTCCATCATTTCATAAGCCGATACTCCCTTCCTTGGAAGATCAGCCTGGTCAATTCCCCACACCCCGGCAATGTGTGCACGATCTTGCTCGTTCTCAATCATCCGGTAACCGGGAAGCTGATCCGCCTTCTGTCCATGCTCTCTGCCACCTTGCCCGTTCCCTTGGCCTGTTATCGCACCATAACCGCAGTATTCACGGCCGATTTTGCCAGTTGCAAGCACCAGGTTCAAGTAATTGCGGACGGCAAGATGTCCGTCAGTATGCTGTTCAACTCCTCTTGCTGTAAATAACATCCCTGTCTCGGAAGCACCATACTTCACAGCCGCTATACGGATATCCTGTTCGGAGATCCCTGTCAACTTAGCAAGCTCTTCGAGACTGGATGACTTCAAATGAGTCTTCAGCGCTTCAAAGCCTCTCGTTCTGTCTCCAATAAAGGCCGGGTCTGCGAGTCCCTCTTCCATGATCACCTTCAGCATTCCATTAACAAGAGCCGCATCCATTCCGGGCTTCACCCTCAAATGCAGATCTGCCATATTTGCTGTTGCAGTATTTCTGGGATCAATGACAATTAGGTAAGCCCCATTCTTCTGGGCTTCGGTGAAGTAGGGCATCAGTGTGGGTTGGCACTCGGCAATATTCGTTCCCGCCAAAATAATACAACGGGTGTACGGTATATCAGATAGAGGATTGGTCAGTCCCCGATCAATTCCAAATGTCTTAATCCCCGCTGATGCAGCGGATGACATACAGAACCTTCCGTTATAGTCGATATAACGTGTCCCCAGAGCTACCCGCGCGAACTTGCCGAGTAAGTAGGCCGACTCATTGGTTAATGAGCCGCCTCCATACACACCTATTGCATCCTTGCCATTCGCAGCTTGAATGGATGTGAACTGCTTATGAATAAGCTTGAACGCCTCTTCCCAAGAGACCCTTACGAAGCTTCCATTACGCTTCACATGAGGATACAGAAGTCGCTCCCGGTGCAGAGCATGCTGGTGAGCATTCATTCCCTTGATGCATAATCGCCCCTGTGAAGCCTGGTTAGGAACAGGTTCAACTGACCATAGCGACCTGCCTCCCGCCGTCTTCTCTTCGGTAACCTGCATTTTGCACTGAACACTACAGAAGGGGCACTGCGTATTCATAACCAATCGTTCTGTTGATACCGACTGCCCGGCAGCACTCATTTACAACACCTCCCATAATGGACTGAAGTCAATCACGTTTATTTTTCATGAATCACAAGGGTATACGGATCAGCATGCTCAGTAACAGGCTGCTTGCTCCAGCGCCCCGCGAGATCATCTCTGACCTGCTCATCGAACAGCTCTTCACGCAGCTTAATGATCCCGCCCATACGCTGAAGCCATTTCCAGCTTGGTTCCATGTACCATGCCGACTCCTGGTACCACTGCAAGAAGGCTGTCGCAAGCTTCACCGCCTCTTCCTCGCCGGCTTCCACAGACAAGAGCTGCCCTTGAACAAGCGGCGGCTGGCTGCTTCCTCCCACGTACACCTCCCATCCGGCTGGCGCCGCGGCGAAGCCCAAATCCTTGGTTAGAGTCCCAGCTGAATGCCGGGGGCTTCCAGAGACTGCGATGTAGAGCGGGCTCGGCATCTGCCTGTTCCCGAAGCTCATTTCAAGCTTGACTGCCAAGCTGACCGGATCATGGAAGGCATCTATTTGCCAGCCTGGATCTGTACAAGTCGTAATTGGGGGCAGGGGATAACCGTATTGATATTCCATTACCTCTACTCCAAGATGGTGGATGAGTGAATCGATATTGGATTCCAAAATCCCAGGCAGTTCTATTCCTCCATTCGTTAGCCGAAGATACGGAATTTCGTAGTTCCTCACCATTTCGTTAAGTAGCATCAGCCCCTTATCACTCAGACTTCCACCTGGAATTCGAGGAACCACTGTATAAGTTCCATCACTCCTTCTTAGAGCCCCGGACCTCTTTAGCGGATGCTCCGTATTGAACAGATAGGAATTCTGTGAGCCTAGATAATAATGAAGAGCAGGCCGACAAATCAGGCAGCCCATAGGTTGAGTCCAACCCAGCGAGGTCATGAGTTGGTACTCGTCCTCGTAACGATGACAAGAAACTGCCTCCTTAACCATGTCATGAGAGTAGGTTGTGCATCCGCAAATAGCTTCTACGTTCTGAGCCCCCGTCTCCATGTTCGTAAGGGTATATTTCAAAAGTGCAGCTACCCGTGGGGTACATCCACCGCAGGTTCCAGCCGCCCTGGTACAGTCCCGGATTTGCTCAACTGTCTCCAGTCCTTCCTCACGTATAGCGTTCATAATTCTCGACTTACTGACCCCGTTACAAGAGCAGACGGTCTCATGATCTGACATTTCAGCAATCTGCAGATTGCTCTGGGACGAGACTTCTCCGTGGCTGTCCGCCTTGTATAATGCAGATACGTCCGCGTTGCGACGAATAAGCTCAAGCAGGCTCGTTCCCTCCCGTACATCTCCAAATAACACTGCTCCTGCTATGTTACCTGTAGGAGAGATTACAATCTTCTTATAAGTTCCTCTCTGACCGTCATAGGAAATGATGGACTGTTCGGCATTTTCTTCATGAATTTGTCCTGCCGAGAACACCTTAGCACCCGCAACCTTTAGCTGAGAGAATAATATGGAGCCTTGGTAAGGAGCTGTCTGTATGCCGCACACGGTGCGGGCGAGCACCTTCCCTTGTTCATAAAGTGGAGCTACCAGTCCATAAGAAATGCCGCGATGCTCGGCGCATTCACCAACTGCGTAGATATTCGGGATACTGGTCTCCATGAAATCGTTCACGATAATACCGCGATTCACCAAAATGTTGCTTCTTGAAGCCAATTCCACATTTGGCTGGATACCGACCGCCATGATCACCAGATCAGCTGAAATATGCGATCCATCGGAGAAGCGCAGCCCCGAAGCCCTCCTTCGTCCCGTAACTCGGGTAGTATTCTTATCCAGAAGGAAGCTCATCCCCTGTACCTCAAGCTTCTCTTGAAGCATCCGGGCCGCAGTCCTGTCCAACTGGCGGTTCATCAGAAAGGGGGAATTGTGGACGACCTCAACCCTCATGCCTTGATTAAGTAGTCCCCGTGCTGCCTCAAGACCTAATAATCCTCCACCGATCACTGCTGCTTTGCGATATGTCCGGGCTGATTCGATAATCTGAAGGCAATCTGTGATATTACGGAAGGCCATTACGCCAGGCATGTCGGCACCCGGTAGAGGAAGCATGAAGGGCAGGGAGCCTGTAGCTAGAATCAGCACATCATACCTGCGAATTCTCCCGGAATCTGACAGTACGGTCATCTTCTCAGGATCTATACAAGTGATCTTCTCTCCGGCATACAGCTGAATTCCGTGTTTGGCATACCAATCCCAATCATGGAGAATAATCTCCTGGATCCCTGAATCTCCTTGGAGCACTTTAGATAGCAGAATGCGGTTATAATTGGGATAGGGTTCGCTTCCGAACACTGTAATTTCAAATTCATTCGGTGCAAGCTTCAAGATTTCTTCAATGCACCTCACTCCCGCCATTCCATTGCCTATCATCACAAGTCTTTTTGTCATCTACACTCACTCCAATGTAAGTAAACCTAACTAAATTCTGAATTTACTTTAATGTTAGTTTCTATAACATAGATGATAAATTTCCATTTATAAATACTAATTTTTAACAAATATAGCCTTAGTAACAATGTATAGTCAACATTTATGTTAGGTAATATGACATTTGTTATTTGTATTAATCCTATTTTTAATTTTTATCAGCAAATAGTTAACTATAGTTGTTATAGTTATGTCATAAATCTTATGTATAAAGCAAACAGGCTCTTCCGGCACAATGCCGAAAGAGCCATACGATAACAATATGCCTGTTCTACAGATTCTTGGCAGAGAAAGTATCCCCGCCTTCTATACGACCAGTCTCGAAGCCTTTGTAGAACCATCTTTTCCTCTGCTCGGAGGTCCCATGGGTGAAGCTCTCTGGCACTACATAACCTCTTGCCTGCTTCTGCAATGTGTCATCCCCCACTGCACTGGCTGCAGTCAAAGCTTCATCCAGATCGCCTTCCTCCAGCACACCCATCCCTTGAGCACGGTTGGCCCATACACCAGCCAAATAATCTGCCTGAAGCTCGAACCGTACAAGATACTTGTTGAATTCAGCTTCACTCAGCTTCTGCCTAAGGGGCATGACTTTGTCACTTGTTCCAAGCAGAGTCTGCACATGGTGTCCAACCTCATGGGCGATCACATAAGCCATAGCGAAATCACCTGGCGCATTGAACTTCTGCTTAAGCTCGTCATAGAAGCTCAGATCAATATACAGCTTCTGGTCTCCAGGACAATAGAACGGGCCTACCGATGATCCTGCTGTCCCGCAAGCCGACTGCACACTGTTCGTATACAGCACCAGAGTCGGGTTCTGATATCTAAGCCCTTCCTCCCTGAACACTTCTGTCCATACATCCTCAGTATCAGCAAGCACGACCGAGACGAAATCCTTCATCTCCTGTTCTTGCTGTGTAGGGGTATATGCAGAATTAGAATCTGTTCCTGACCCCGTCATATTGCTCAAGAGGTCACCGCCATTCCCGCCAAGCAAAGTGACGAGCAGCATAATAATAATCCCGCCGATTCCCCCGCCTACAAGGGTCTTGCCTCCCATCCCCCTACGGTCTTCGACGTTGGAGCTTCCTCTTCTACCTTTCCACTGCATACGGCAACCTCCCTTATCGCATCCGCCTAGCGCATTTAAGATGTTATAAGTGTTTATACCCGGGAATGGCTGCTGTTCACACTCCATTTACTGGAATCTGCATAAGATTCTCCATCATTGCTGCTTGAATGGTGCCTTATTCGTCGTCACGCGTTAGCTGCTTAGGTTAGTTGTTGATTGTCATGGAAAGTTTTGACCCATGAACTGTCGGGACAGGCGTGCTACAATTTGTAGCGAGCTTGGATCCTCAATCATAGCTACTGCAAATTCTGGGATCCAAGCAAATAAGGCCGAAGCTTAATTTACAAGCACGGGGGACCCATACACTGGGGTGAAGCCATTCCATGGCAGGGTGATTACTCTTTGACCCTAATCCGTCAGCTAACCTCGCAGGCTGTTAAAAGGAGAAATGTACAAATGAAATTACAGAAAAATCTAGTTACAGGCGCACTCGCGCTTAGCCTATTCGCAGTCACCGGTGCGGCATCAGCATCTGCAGCCGCAGATACCACCACAGAGAATTACAACAAGGTCTGGTCTTACAGCACGAACCAAAGCTTTTCATGGAGTCATGTACTGCAGCAGCTCAGAACTATGAATAACCAAGCATCCGCTGCGACTAAAGCTCAAGGCACTACCGGGAACCAGGCATCGCAGAAGACCAAGAGTAACACCCATACTACGCAGAACAACACGAACACTGCCAAGACTGGCACATCCGAATCCGCCTATGCAGATCAAGTGGTAGCTCTCGTTAATCAGGAACGTGCCAAAGCGGGTGTAAAGCCGCTGGCTGCTGATAAAGCACTGACTGTTATGGCGCTTGACAAAGCCAAAGATATGTATAACAACGGCTACTTTGACCATAATTCACCTACCTACGGATCCCCTTTTGATATGATGAAATCGTATGGTATTCGTTACACTTATGCAGGCGAGAACATTGCCAAGGGCCAGAAGAACCCCGCCGAGGTTATGAAAGCATGGATGAACAGCCCTGGACACAAGCAGAATATTCTAAGTCCTAACTTCACCAAGATCGGCGCTGCCTATTATAATGGCGAATGGGTACAAGAATTTATTGCGGACTAATCAAGCTAATTCAATCTTATTACAGCAAGAGACTAACCCGGCTTAGCGGATTAGTCTCTTGTTCTATATTATGAATTTGGAATGATAACTAGGGTCTCCTACAAAAAGATACATGCTTAGCCTGCCTTAATAAGCATATATGTATGACTTAAGTAAGTTACACTTTCTTCTCATCTCTATAGAATACTTGGGCACCGGCAATGCCGGGATGGGTCATCTCATAAGGATCCAGAATCTGATCAAGTTCCTCTTCAGTAAGCACATTATATTTGAGACACAATGCCCTCACAGACTCTCCAGTGAGAATCGCTTCTCTAGCTATTCGGGATACGACCTCATAACCAAGATGTGGGTTCACGGCAGTAATTATGCCTACACTTCTCTCCACATCGGCCTTCGTCTTCTCCGTATTCGCTTCAATCCCTGATAAGCAGAAGTCCGTGAATACCCGGAATGAATTATTCATCATACTGATGGATTGGATAAGATTGAAGACTAATACAGGCTCCATTACGTTAAGCTCAAGCTGCCCAGCTGATGAAGCCAGGCAGATCGTGTGGTCATTGCCGATCACCTGGAACGCGACCTGATTGATCACCTCGGCCATCACCGGATTGACCTTGCCCGGCATAATGGAGGATCCCGGCTGTCTCGCAGGGAGGAAGATTTCGTTAAATCCAACACGGGGGCCTGATGCCATAAGTCTCAGATCATTAGCGATCTTCGACATATTCATCATACATACCTTCAAAGCCGCCGATACTTCGGTATAAGCGTCTGTATTTTGAGTAGCATCAACAAGATGAATAGCTGTTACAAGCGGAAATCCGCTGATCTGTGTCAAATATTCAACTACGAGCTCAATATATTTCGGGTCCGCATTAAGCCCTGTCCCTACGGCTGTAGCGCCCATGTTAACTTCATACAGATGCTGTCTCGAGCTCTCTATCCGAAGAATATCCCTCCCCAGAACCCGATGATAAGCCTCAAATTCTTGTCCAAGGCGGATGGGCACCGCATCCTGCAGGTGCGTTCTCCCCATCTTGATCACATGGTCGAACTCTTTGGACTTGGCAACGAACACCTGATGCATATCCCTCATGGTGACCAGAAGCTGTTCCATCAGAGATAATACGGCGATATGTATAGCTGTTGGGAACGCGTCATTGGTCGATTGAGCCATGTTAACATGAGAATTTGGACTGAGATAGTCATAAGCACCCTTGTTCTTCCCGAGTAGCTCCAAAGCCCGGTTCGCGATAACCTCATTCGTGTTCATGTTAAGAGATGTCCCGGCTCCTCCTTGAATGGGATCCACGATGAACTGGTCATGCCATCGCCCATCTATGATCTCTTCGGCGGCCTGCACAATGACTTTGCCGTGACCGGCGTACAGTCTGCCAATCTGCATATTGGCCAAGGCTGCCGCTTTCTTCACCATTGCCATGGATTTAATTAACTCCTTGTGTACCGTATAACCGGTAATTGGGAAGTTCTCGACCGCACGAAGCGTCTGAATCCCATAGTAAGCATTTGCCTCAACTTCTTTGGTACCCAGAAAGTCACTCTCCACACGATACAATGGCTCTGTCACACTGCATTCCTCCCGATATCAAAATTCGATTGCCCGGTTAGACTGGGTCTATACGACTCTTATAACATACTTCAAGCTAGAAAGGAACCGCCCTACGGCTGCAACCAGGCAGATTTATTATTATTATTTCTTATCTATACTGGTTCCACTAGCCTGTAGAATACAGTACAATAGTTCTAAGACAAAAGACTTAATTTTGCATGCTTATAAGGGAGTAATCCATCATGAAATATTATGGCAGAATTTATACGGTACTCATTGTAGTTGGATTTCAAATTATTGATTTCCTGAATAGATACTTCAATCATCTTGGCTTCAATTTCGTTGATTCGCTTTCTTACACACTCACGCTCACCGCCGGGTTTCTGGTAGGACGCAAATATGACCAAGCCGTCTTCTATTCTCAAAGGGACGAGCTAACCACCTTGTACAATCGCCGTTTCCTGAGCAAATTCTTCAGTAAGCTATCACCGACTGAGCGAACCAAGTATTTCGTCCTGGTTATTGATTGTGATAACTTCAAGGTCATTAATGATACTTATGGGCACCACATGGGGGACTTGGTTCTTCAAAGAGCTGGTGCCATTCTTATATCATCCACCCGCAAAAAGGATATTGTGGCCCGCTGGGGAGGAGACGAGTTTGTGATAATCGGACATTACGAAGGCAAGGATGCAATGAGGAACTTCATGCAGCGCCTGAACGAGCAGTTTCATGACATCTCCTCCACCTTTGGATTTCCGGTATCCATCTCCCTAGGGTACTCCTTGTACTCTCATGAAAATGAAGAGCTTCAAGAACTGCTTCGGCTGGCTGACCGAAATATGTACGTATCCAAGGAAGGTAAGAAAAGCGGCTGATGGAGAACAAATTCTATTCATTTCTTCATCAATCTTCTATAATATTTGGGAAATCAATGAAATAACACACAGAAAGGTGGATTTAATGAAAAAGATTGTGCATTCAGCAGCCGCTGCACTTCTACTGACATTATCTCTTCACACTGCACAAGTCTCAGCCAAGACATCAGCAGACTTCTCGGATCTTAAAGATCTGGATGCCGCAACCAAGGCGAAATTTGATGCCATGATCAGCAGCGGTATATTTGAGGGAGTTCAGGAAGGCAGATTTGATCTGAAAGACCAGATGAACCGAGCTCAATTCGCTAAAGTGGCCGCGCTTATTCTGAAACTCGAGGTTAATTCCGGACTCAAGACATCCAGCTTCACAGACGTGAAGGCTGATGATCCGGCAAATGGATATGCGCTTCCCTTTATTGAGGCACTCAAACAAAGCGGCATTACCCAAGGCGATGGGAATCCAAATCTCTTCAATCCTGCTGGCGATGTAACCAAAGAGGAACTGGCCGCCTTCCTGGTTAGGTCGCTCAAGCTCCCTGTTACCGGGAAGAATCGAACCGATGAGTTCAGCGGGGTCAGCGATTGGGCTAAGGGGTATGTGGCAGCGGCACTTCAATACAAGATTATGGATGCACCACAGAATGTCCCCGACTGGCAGTCTGGCGCGAGCCGCAAGGATCTTGTGCTAGGCAGTTATGAGACCAAGACGCAGTTAGATCCTTTGAAGCTGGTGAGCGCCTCAGCTACGGATCAGCATGAGCTTAGCCTCTTGTTCAGTGCTTCCCTTAAGGAATCTCAAGTGGATTTGTCCAAGATTTTTGTAAGCGGTAAGCCGCTGGACAAGACAAAAGCACACTTCAAGCTGTCTCAGGACGGGAAGACGTTAACGATTATTTTCGATGAGCTTCTTAGCCCCGAAGTATTGAATCAGCCTATAGTGTCTATCCAAGGATTCGAATCCATTGCCGGGAAGCCATTGACGACTGATCATCCTGTTCCGATTCAACAAGCAAATCTTCTGCCTTCCACTCCTTCCCCAACTCCACCAAGCAATGGCGGCGGATACAACCCACCTGCTGATACTACAGCTCCACAGCTGATTACCGTCACGCGGCAAGGAAGCGGGAACTCCATACAACTGATCTTCTCTGAAGCATTGAATGAGGCCTCGGCAAGCAATAGCAGTTCCTATGAGCTGGAAGTCAAAGGCGATACGTCATCCACATTCACGAATCTGCCGGATGGTTCTAATATTCAAGTATCCGCGGACAAGAAACAGGTGACGATTACCTTTCCTGAAACTTTTACAATCAACGATTCGACATATACGGTACCAAGCTACTTCACTGGCAATGTAGGTGTTCAGGTATCGGGAGTCCTTGACTTAGCCGGTAATAGATTGACTAAGATTAACAAACCAGTGGTAGTAGTGAATCCTGGATTGACCAGTCCAATCAGCTTCGTGAAGCCGGCTAAGACCAACGACAATGTTAACAAGACCCAACCTGTAATTGGCCAGGAGAATGCGAATGAGCCCCTACTTCATAATTATAGATATGTGATAGGAGAATCCGCTGTCCCTGTAGTTATCGGTCTTCCTTATAACTCTGAAATCAATGGAGACGTATGGGAAGGCTCCAACCTGCTTGATTCGGGAACGCCTATATTGATCGAAGACAACAGAAGAACCATCACCGTAATCGATTATTATAATGATGAACACAACGAACAGGTTCAGCCTATTGTCTACGGATATCAGAGCTTTGAGATAACGGAGAACCAAGTGTTACGGGAAGACCTCCTCTCTAAGCCAATTTCATTTACCGAGAAGTTCCCCGCTGTATGGACTGCCGCATTCTCATCACTTGAACAAGGGCACTCCTACTATTATCAAGTCGGTAACAGTCCAGTTCCTGTTGATGTGAAGTACAAAGAACTCGCTTACTCCTGGGCTCACTCTTACGAACTGACCTTAGATTCAACAATTCAAGCTGCATCGGGCCAGTATATCACTGTTATTGAGGTTGTTCCTGTGTCTGAAGTATCTAAAGAAATTATTGCCCATCAATCCTTCAGGCTTACCTCTACCGCTCCTGTTAACTAGCAACAGCAACAACCACCAGACGCTTGGTCTGGTGGTTGTCTTCGTATTTCAATATATATCCAATCTGTCTATTTGGATGAGATAGCTTCAATTCCGTCTAAATAAATGGTGCTCTTGAACGGATTATCCTTGGTGTATGATTCGCCGGCAGGTGCATTCACATATATAGAGAACGCTTGGACTTTGGCTGCATGTACAGCATCCAGTTTTTTGCCGGCATTGTTAGTATCCCAGGAGGCTACCACGAAATCCTGGAAAGGAATCTCAACCCAGCGTGGTGTTGTATCTGCCAGGGAAGGATAATATTCAAAAGAGACATCGTTGGCCTTGACCTGAATGACGAGCTTCTTATTTTTGCCATCAGGCTCTAACCAGAATTTCAGCTGGTCTTTGGAAGACCAGTCGCGGCTTCCAAGATTGCGGGTTACCCCCGTGTAGCCTTGTCCTGCCAAGGTATAATCAAGCTTCAGACCATAGTCACCCGCTGCCTTGTGATCCGCGGCAAGCGAGATCGTGTTGGCATCCCCATTAGGGCTATACGCCGCGCGAAGCAGATCGTCGCTTCCCTTGTAGCCTTCATAGTTATCCACCAGATAAGGATCGTTAGATTCTCCGGTGTAAGCATTGCTTAGACGGATGTTATCTACATAGACAGGTCCAGAATAATCCAGACCACTGCCAATGAATGCTAGCGAAAGCCCGGTTGCAGCTTGTACCAGCTTCTCATCGGTAAGATCAATTAGAGCTGTATACTTGCCATAGACTGTTCCATTCGCTGTGACAGTCTCCAGCTCGCGCAGCTTGGCTGTAGCCTTAGTCTCGAACTTAGTGCTGCTTGGAGGCAGTTCGGCCGCCCCGTGTACGTGGGCATCCGGGTTCTTCGAACCGGCAGACACGGGAATCCAGGCATCGAAGGAGACCCGGTTCACATTCCCAAGATCAGCAGCTGTAATGCGGGGAAGTCCGATCTTCAGTTCCTGCCAGGAATCAGTCCCTATCATGTTCTTCACATCGATCCGCAGCTTCCCGTCATCTCCAAGCTTGGCATAAGAGAATTGGGATTCCATCGCTTCCGGCCATGTTCCATTGTTCTGTACCTCTTCAATTCCTTTGTCAAAAGTTATAGTCTTAAGCGTAATCTCCGGAATACCCACATATACGGTAATCGTCTGCTTAAGCACAGTCTTGTTTTTCCCGTAAGATTTCACGGTAATCTCCGTGCCTTTCCCATTTAACTCTGGAGAAGGACGCCATTCGGCCTGGTACATACCGTTCTTGGCAAGAGACATTGGATGTTCAACCGATGAATCTCCGATCGAGTAGACAACCTTCGATACTTTCTCATTCAGCACCCTGGCCCGGATGGTGGTCGTATTTGTTTTTACGGTCTCTTGTCCGGTTGGAGAGACGATGTGCATGAATGGATTCTCTTTTACAGTCGTGACTTTGTTCGTATATACATTCTTCAGATCACGGCTGAAGTAGGTATAAGGATCTTTGTAGAAATTCACGAAGTCCGGAAGGAGCTCATGATTCCCGTACTTCGGAGAATTCCGGTAAGGCAAGAAGATGGAATCATAGTTGAAATTGGCCCAAGTCAGCATATATGCCATACGACTCGCGTCAGGATCAGACTTCATAGCACGAATCAGCTTGGTGTAGAAGTTCTTGTCCGCAGTTCCAGTCGGCTTCACGTTCGAGTATCCAAACTCCGTGAATGCAGCAATCTTCCCTTTGGCATCCGCCAGCTTCGAGATGAGCTTCGCATCATCGACAACCGTATCGAACCAGCCTTGGTTACTGCCGTCATAATACGTATCGAATCCCAGAATATCCACATAATCATCTCCAGGATAGGTCTTCAGATAGGTAGCATCCAGGTTGTTAAATGGACTTCCCGGGGAGAAAGCGTACAGGAAGTTATGTACTCCCTTGATATCACGTAAGTATTCAACCGTGTAACGATAGATTTCAATGTACTGTTCCTTGGTGGCATAAGGTGCTCCCCACCAGAACCAGCCGCCATTCTGTTCATGGAAAGGTCTGAAGATAACCGGAATGTTGTTGCCTTTCGCATCCTTCAGATGGTGTGCGAAATCCGCGATCTTGTCCAGAAAAGCATTATAATCGGCGTGTTTGTCGCCGCCAGGCAGAATATGGCTTACTACATTTCCACTCGTATCATAGAAATCTTTGCCTGTCACAAAGTTAGGCATGTGTGCGCTGAGACTCAATACGCCCCCTAGCTCATAGGCTTGTCTCATGCTCTTCACGAGATTATCGCGGTTCTGCGCAGGTGTGTTGGAGGTTGAGCCTGGCTTCTCGAACCCTTCCAGACTCAAGGTATCCCATCCGAACATGGCGGGATAATCACCCACCGCACTCTTGGAGTCGGATGCAGGACCTGTTCCTGTCGCTGCTGACAATACCTCATCGGTCGCATGCTGATGGCCAAAGAGAGTATGCTGTCCCCTAATACTTTGCAGGTATACAAACAGGGATCGGGTACTCGCTGTAGCTTGTGAATCCGCAAGATTAATTTTCTTGAGGGAACTGGTGGAATTCCCCGACTGCTTCGTCTTGCTTGCGGCAAGCGCCGGCGACATGACGGACATCATCAGAACAACCGTAAGCAGTGTAATCCATGCCTTCTGAAATTTCTTCATAACTACCTCCTTATTCATCTAGAAGTTAAATGAGAATCTCGTTAGCCTTAAATCCACTTCCTCTCTCACCCTGCCCTCCTTTATTCAGATAGTACTAAATAGAAAACTCGCTCCATTGTAAATGTAAGCGGTTTAATATGGATTTTAACAAGCCCATTTTGAGAAATACAGGGACTGTGTTTGTTTTTATATAACTATCTTATGTAGATTCGAAGATTCAGGTTAACTGCCACGGATAGGGCTGGACACACCTGCAAAATTCCATCCATAGATATCCTTTCAAAGACACTGAATTAACAGCTCTGCATTCCAACTGATCCGTTGTCTTGGGTCGGCCTCTCCCTCTCCACTGTATGCCATTTATTGTACTGATTTGTGATTCATTGTATTAGGATATAATTGAGTACAGGGGGCTCGTCCCTCTTCTCTTAAACAAGATAATTCAGAACAACAAATCGCATTTGAGCACCTTTAAATCAGTTTCAAGTCAGCTATATAATAAAAATGTAAACGCTAACATACAACGAAAAGGGGCGAATGATTTGAAGAAAAAGTTATTCTCATCCGGTATATCAATGGTAATGGCTATGTCCTTGTTGCTGACGGGCTGCGGTTCAGATAGCTCAGGCGGCAATACCGCCACCAAGACTGATCCAGGCACTTCAACGGCGACTAAAAATGAAGGCGCTGACATTAGCGGCAAGATCACATTCCTGACCAACCGGACCGATATGATCGGGAAGGAATACGATGACTATCTCAAACGCTTCAATGAAAAATATCCAAATATCGAAGTCGAGCTCGAACCATCCCAGACCGACTATAACCAGCAAGCTAAAGTAAGAATGGCGAGCCAAGAGCTGCCTGACGTTATGTTCATTCCAACCATTCCGAATTCCGATCTTCCTAAGTACTTTGCTCCACTGGATGATATGGGCCTGAATGAGAAGATCACTTTTAAAGACTTCAAATCATTTGATGGTAAAGTATACGGTCTCACAACAGGTAACTCTACTTCAGGTATCGTATACAACAAGAAGGCTTTTGCTGATGCAGGCATCACTGAAGTACCTAAAACTTGGGATGAATTCCTGGCAGCGTGTGAGAAGCTGAAGCAGAAAGGCATCGTTCCACTCGCTTCGAACTTCAAGGACAAATGGCCGCTCAACAACTGGGTATATGATCTGCCGCGTCTGATTGAGAACAACCCAAGCTTCCCGAACGACAAGTTGAACACGGATACGCCATTTACTATGGATAATGGTTATGGTAAAGCTATGGGTCTGCTCCGCGAGCTTAACGAGAAAGGCTTCCTAGAGAAAGATATCAACTCCACGAACTGGGAGCAGTCCAAGAAAGATGTCGCTTCAGGTAAATTCGGAATGTATTTCCTTGGGAACTGGGTAATCAATCAGGTTATTGGTGCCGGTACCACCTCGGATAATGTTGGATTCTTCCCACTGCCTTATGATAACTCAGGCACTCCTTCTGCAGCGGTAAGCCCAGACTTCTTCTATGCTGTTGCCAAGGATAGTGAGAATGTAGATGCTGCTAAGGCATTTGTGAAATGGATGATTGAGGACTCCGGTTATGAGGATTTCGCTGGATTCATGCCTCCGCTTAAGGACAAAGAGTCCAAGCTTGCACAACTGAAAGAGTTCCAAGCTGGTGGCGTTAAGCTTCAAGAAGGAACGGTTGATGATCCGGTAGTCACAGATATCAGCAACAAAGCCCAGCTTGACCTGCCTGCAGTTGCACAAGAGTTCGTACTTGCTTCAGATCCTCAAAAAGTTCTGGATAAATGGAATGCAGCATGGGCTAAGGCCAGAAAAGAAATCAAGAAATAATCTAGTCTCAAATATGAAAATGGATTATCTCCTTCGGATAATCCATTTTCCTTTAAAACCTGAAGAAACGAGAAAGAAGGTCTGATCGATGTTTGGAACTATGTCTTATAACAAACAAAAAACCATCATTATCGTGTCGTTCCTGACCATCCCTCTGCTTCTGCTGGGCTTATTCACTTACTATCCAGCAATCAAGCTCGTCTACTACAGCTTCACGAACTGGGACGGATACAGTCCAGAGAAACCATGGGTAGGCTTGGCCAACTACCGGGAGGTATTCAGCAATCCGGATATCTTCAAGGTATTTCAGCATAACTTTGCTTATTTCGTCATGGGTGTCGTGCAGAACATTATCGCGATCTATTTCGCTGTTATTCTGAGCAACCGCCTTCGGGGAAGAAATTTCTTCCGCATCCTCTTGTTCCTTCCTTATATCATGAATGGTGTTGCGGTAGCCTTCATGTTCGGTTATGTGTTTGATACAACAAATGGCTCCCTCAACCTTCTGCTGGGTACGCTTGGACTGTCCGGTCTTGCGGATACTAGCTGGCTCGGTACAGAAGGCCTGGTGAACTACTCCCTCGCTTCCACGGGGTTATGGCGCTTTATGGGATATAATATGGTGATCTACATCGCTTCACTGCAGGCCATTCCGAGGGATATATTTGAAGCGGCAAAAATTGACGGCGCAGGCTCTATGCAGACTTTATGGCGCATCACACTCCCTAATATGAAGCCAGTTATTCAATTGAACCTGTTCCTTACCGTTACCGGAGCACTTGAAGTGTTCGATCTTCCATTCGTACTGACCAAGGGTGGTCCTGCCGGTGCCAGTCAGACTTATGTACAACGGGTGGTTGAGACGGCCTTTGCCTTTAACAACTACGGCCTGGCTTCAGCCATGAGTATTATCCTGCTGTTCTTCGTTGTCTTTGTCCTCTTGATCCAGCAGCTTGTACTTAGCAGAGGAGGTAACAAATAGCTATGAGACAATCCAAATTCCGTGTAATAGATATCATCAAATACGTATCTCTGCTCATAGGTGTATTCGTGGTCTTATTCCCTCCTTATGTGGTGATCGTGAATGCCTTCAAGTCTACGGAAGAATTTAACGGCAGCAGTTCGATGGCAATGCCTCAGAGCTTTTTCAACTTCGACAACTTCATGATCGTGTTCAAACGGGGTCATTTACTTAGCGGATTCAGTAACATTCTCATCATTATTGTAGTTGCGTTGGCCCTGAATATACTATTCGGTACGATGGTCGCGTACGTTCTCGGGCGATTCAGCTTCAAGTTGAAGCCGGTTATCTTTGGCGCCTATCTAGTAGCAACCATTATCCCAAGCATTACAACTCAAGTTGCTACATTCGGGATTATCAAGAGCATGGGGTTGTACAATACGCTTGGAGCGCCTATCATTCTATATATAGGTGCCGATGTCATACAGATTATCCTGTATCTGCAGTTCATCCGGAACATTCCTGTGGATCTGGATGAAAGCGCTATGGTAGAAGGTGCCTCTCTGTTTAAAATCTACCGTTCAATCATCTTCCCTTTGCTAACGCCTGCGACCGCTACCCTGGTCATTCTGAAGACGATCAGTATCTACAACGACATGTACATTCCTTATCTATACATGCCAAAACAAAGTCTTGGCGTAGTGACTACCGTGCTCATGCGTTTCCAGGGTGTCAATACGGCCGACTGGAATTTAATATGCGCCGCGATCCTGGTCATTCTGCTGCCTACTGTAATTCTGTACTTCTTCCTGCAGCGGTATATCTTTGAAGGCGTTACCAGTGGTGCGGTGAAATAACAGGCATATAGGGATGGAAAGGAAGGCTGCGAAGTGAAGTTCTCTAAGTTACGTGCTGCCCTGCACCGAGGATGGCTGTTCCTGGCCAACCTTTCCATGCAAAAAAAGCTGATCGTCATTTTTATCTTTCTGATATCCCTGCCGATCACTTATGTCAGCTATCTGTCTGCCCGATCCACATTTGAATCCGTACTTCAAAATGCAACGAACAATGCCGCCCAGATGACAACCAACGTCTCTGATACCATCGACGGATATGTTGCCGATCTTAAGCGGTATACCGTTCTTCCCTTGTATAACAAGGATGTTCAATATTATCTGGAGGAAAAAGGAACGAATTGGGACAAGAATGTCAGTATCTATATGTTCCTCAGTTACCTTAGCCATACCAAGGAAGAGATTACTGCTGTCTATCTCGTCGATAAATACGGAGCGGTATTCTATGACAAGGATACGACGATCACAGAGCTCTATCCCCATGAACAGATTGGACAATGGAACCAATTGATTCGGAATAACGGATCTTCCACTATACTTACAGGCAAGCACACGATCCGAACTAATCCAAGCGCTTCCAAAGATGTATTCACAGTTCTGCGCACAGTCAAGTCCGCCAGCACACTTAAGGATATCGGAATGATCGCATTCGATACGGATACGCGGATGCTCAAGAATATACTGGAGCCGGTGAACCAGGTAACACGTGGCAGTTCAATTATTGTTGATGATAAAGGATCCATCCTGTACGCCAGTGAGAACAGTAGCTTTGTTCCCTCAGAGCAGTTAGGGAGCCTAATGAAGCAGATCAAGTCATCTAAAGGCTCTTTCCAGTCGGAGATTGGCGATCATAACTATTTGACGGTATATACCATCTCTCCAGTGACCGGCTGGACTACCATTGTTAACATTCCGCTGACTCATATTCTGTCATCCTTTGAACAGAACCGGTCGGCATTAATTGTTACCACTCTGATTATTATAGGTTTCGCTTTATTCGTGGCTACAATAATCTCATACGCGCTTACTAAGCCTCTCAAATCGATGGTACGCTTGATGAAGCAAGTTCAGCGGGGGAACCTTGAGGTGTCCCTTAATCCTAAATATAATGACGAGATTGGACTGCTCGGCAGTCAATTCAATCGAATGATCACCCGGATAAAAGATCTGCTGGAAGAGGTCTCTCTTACCGAGAAGCGCAAGCAAAAAGCAGATATGCGGGCGCTTCAAAGCCAGATCAATCCTCATTTCATATATAACACACTGGAGTCCATCAGAATGCTTGCAGAGAGCAACGATGACCCCCGCGTCGCGGAGCTAACCTACTTGCTTGGTCTGCAAATGAGATATAGTATTATTCGAAGCGAAGCGACGGTAACGATCGCGGAGGAGCTTGAACATGTGCGGAATTACTTTCAGCTGCTGCAGATTCGTTTTCCGGGCAAATTTGATCTGGTGATTGATGTCCCTGACATCTTCCTTGACCTCCCCGTACTTAAGCTGGTATTCCAGCCTATTGTTGAGAATGCGGTATTTCATGGCCTGGAGAAAAAGGTAGGCCCTGGCCTTCTCACAATTTCAGCCCGGAATGTGGACGATACCGCCATCTTCTCGGTAGCTGATAACGGGGTTGGGATGGATTCCGAGACTCTTCTCGCTCTCAATCAGAGTCTTCGGACTCCGAATACAGGAGAAAGATTCGGCATCGGCCTTCGCAATGTGAATGAACGTATCTGTCTCCATTACGGATATACGTATGGTCTGCAGGTAGATAGTTCTCCGGGAGCAGGCACGGTGGTTACGCTTCGAATTAAAGGATTGTCCAAGACAGCACAGATGAACGATATAGGTTAGGGGGAATCACTTTGCTGCGTATTGTGATTGTAGATGATGAGGTCTTAATTCGCGAAGGGCTTGCGCGTATGATTCAAAAAGAAAACATCGAATTCCAAATTACCGCCAGCCGCTCGGATGGGCAGCAGGTGCTTGATGAACTGGATCCCAATGAAATTGATGTCGTTATCACTGACATTCGAATGCCCCAAATTGGCGGTCTTGAATTAATCCGGGAGCTCAAAGAAAGTCATCCCCGGGTCCGTACCATTCTGATGAGCGGCTTCACAGATTTCAATTACGCAAGAGAAGCAATCAAATATTCTGCTGTAGAATATTTGCTTAAGCCCATCAACAAGGACCAGCTGTTCGAGCTTCTATACCGGCTCAATGATGAGAAAATCTCGGCACAGCTCAAAGAAGACCGACATCGCCGGGGTATGCTGTTATCTATCCTGCTCAGTAGATCCTCATCCCCTCAGCTCCTGCCCGAGCTTGTCATGCCGAGGCCTTTCTTCACCCTTATTGCCATCAAGCTGAGCAGAAGCAGCGACCTGCAAATCCAGCAGAATAATCAATCGATTGTTGTAGATCAATTGGAGCTTCAGGAGCGTATGCAGGTACTCATTTGTTATTCAGACAAGGAACTCACGGATCACGAGCTTAGAGTCTTCTGCAGCTCTATCATCTCTTATGTGTCGTCCAGACCTACTCTTCACATGGGAATAAGCCGTTCTTACCCTGATCTGTCGAGTCTGTACCCGGCCTACCAGGAAGCCAAGAAGGCTTGCGACAGGGGAATGTATAGTGATTCCTACTTATATATCGCCAACATTCAGGACCAGGAAGCTCCCCAATCCGGCACGCTAGAAAGGTTAGCCAGCAGCAGAGCTGAACTGATTCACGAGCTGCAGATTCTTAATCTTGAGAACGTGATGAAATGGATCAAGAACGGACTTCTCTCCTTGAGGTCCGAGCATGCGCCTCCGGAAGCCTATCTCAATTATGCTCAAATGATCCGGGAGACTTCAGCCAATGAACTGCAGGAGTTCGACTTGATCTACCGTTCATATACAGAGCTTGAGCAGTACCTCCTTGAATGTATGAGTTATACCGAACTTGAGCACCAGTTCATGAATGCGTTCCTCTCTATGTTCACGGAGATACGAACGAAGCGGATGGGGATGGGGGCCAACGCTGTAGAGACTGTTAAGCAGTGGATATCCGCCAACTATAGTCAGCAGGCAGACCTCCATGAGCTAGCTCAAATGGTGTTCCTGACACCCAGCTATTTAAGCAAGCTATTCAAGCAAGAGACAGGGATGACCCTGACTGATTATATGATTGAGGTCCGCATTAAGCGGGCGAAGCATCTTCTGAGGACGGAACCGGGGATGAAGATTCACAGCATTGGCGCAGAGGTTGGATATGCGGACCCTGCTTACTTCAACAAGCTGTTCAAGCGTATTGTAGGTGTAACTCCCAATACGTACAAGCAAATATCCAGACAATCCTCCGGCTTGATCTCCCCTTGAATCCAACAAGGGAGCTTCTGATCGGAGAGGATTACAGATATAATGAGGACGTGGATGCTTAGTCATCCACGTTCTTTTTTGTGCTGAATCATAAGTCAGTTCCGGAATCGGTAGCCTGCCCCCCAGATGGTCTCAATATACTCCGTTCTAGCTGATCCCGTCTCAAGCTTCTCTCTCAGCTTGCGGATATGAACAGTCACCGTTTGGGCATCGCCCAAGGAATCGAAGCCCCAGACACTGTCGAACAGATGATTCTTGCTGAAGACCCGGTTCGGGTTCTGGGCAAGAAAATGCAGCAGATCGAACTCCTTGGTCGTCAGTGTCACCTCATGCTCCTGCAGAAATATTCTCCGCGAATCTGCATCGATTCTGAGATCACGGATACGAATCTCGTTCGGCACAGCCTTTTTTCCAATTAACCGCTCATATCTGGCCAGATGGGCCTTGACCCGGGCGACCAGCTCTCCCGGCTTGAAAGGTTTAGTAATATAATCATCTGCGCCAAAGCCAAGTCCTTTTATCACATCAATATCTTCTTTCTTGGCAGTCACCATGAGGATCGGCACGTTCAGCTTGGCGCGAATCTGCTTACAGACCTCGAATCCATTCAATCCTGGCAGCATCAGATCCAGCAGGATTAGATCATACTGTCCGCTAAGCCCAAGCTCGAGCCCCTTCTTCCCGTCTGACGCGATATCTACCCGATATCCATTGACTTCCAGATAATCTCGCTCGAGCTCCGCTATAAGCTGTTCATCTTCTACAATCAGAACACTCTTCATGCTTGATCCCCCTCTTCATTTCGAATTAGCGGGAGTGTGATTTTGATACTGGTTCCTACGCCCTTCACACTTTCTGCCTGGATGCTTCCATAATGACCTTCAATCATCTGTCTAGCTATAGCCAGACCAAGACCGCTGCCTCCCGTATCGCTGTTCCGCGAAGCATCCTCTCTGTAGAATCGTTCAAACACGTAAGGAAGCGCTTCGGCATCGATTCCCTGGCCATTATCTGTGATCAAGAGGTTCAGGTAACCTCTAGACTCATAAGCTCTAAGCTGAATCTCCTTCTCGGACTTGTTCATATATTTCAAGCAGTTGCTGATAATATTCGAGAATACACGCCGGATCTTATCACGGTCAATCGAGATCTCCGTCTGTTCTGTGACTTGCAGATCACAAGCAAACTGGACCCCCTGTTTATTAAGCTCGAACCGTAATTCTTCTGACCAGTCCATCAAGAACGAGTGCAGATTGATCTTCTCGAAATGAAAAGGAAGACGATTAAGATCCAGCTTCGAGTACAGGAACAACTCATCGATCAAGTGGTCCATCTCTTCTGCCTTAAGCGAGATTATATTCATATATTTTTGAACTTTATCCGGTGTATCCGCGATTCCGTCTCCAATTCCCGCTATATACCCACGAATCGCTGTAAGCGGTGTTCTCAGGTCATGCGAAATATTCGAGACCAGCTCTTTGCGGTTCTCTTCATATTGATGCTGGGTCTCAATGGACTCCTTAAGCCGTACACGCATTTGTTCAAATGCCTGACTTAGCTCCCCGATCTCATCCTTGTTCGTAATTTGAAGGTCAAAGTCCAGATCGCCAGACTTGATTCGCTTGGTGGCATCCTTTAATTTGCGCAGAGGTCTGATAATGCTCCTGGATACGAAATAAGTAAGCAGCGTGTGCGTGAGAATCAGTATAAATATCAGGCTGAGGAAAAGAATGAACGCGAACTTTTGCACAAAATGGACTACAGAATTCACGTTAGTAATTATAAATACGGTCCCCGGATGACGATCATCGTAGATAAAATTGTATTGTGTCAATTCAAGCGACTCTGTGCCCAGCTTAAGCGCCTCATTCTTTCTGCCAGTGCTCTTGTCTTCATATTTAGCCAGCAGGGAAAGTAGATTATTGTTATTCAATGCGGGTGACACATATACGAACTGGTCCTGCTTACGTACAATCAGATTGGAATTGCTGAGCTCGAGTTCATCTTCTATCTCTTCGAGATATTCAGTATCAGTCAACGTGGATGGGCTGATCTTCGCCGTCCTTCCGAGCTCCCTGACCAAGCGCTCAAGGTTGTGATCCTCATAATAATCCTGTGAGAAACCATATTTCTCATGCAGAGCCTGAAGATCACCTTTGAATACAAATGTCAGCAATATGGCCGTGATCACCATCATAATCAACGGGACCACCAGCATGGCTGCGTAAGACAAGATTAGTTTTAACCGGATGGACATCCACATCTTCCTTTATCATTAGACCTGGGTGCGATCAAATTTGTAGTAGCCCAGTGAATAGAACAACACACTGCTGGCGAGCAGGAACAAGGCGCCTGTGAACAGCGTACCTGGCCGCACATAGGAGCTAAGCCATAACATGTGCCAGTCTGTATAGTTCATGGGTGAGAACGCCGAGAAGGAGCTTAACAGAAAGGGTGCTATTTTGAAAGCCGCATACAATACAAGAGCTGAGATAACGAACCCGCTTACACTTTTGAAGAATTGGGCTATGAACACAAATACTGCAGATACCGCAAGCATCGCGGCAAAAGCGGCGGCGTAAGCGGTCAGGTTACTTAAGATTTCGCCGGAACCGTTCACAGTTCCTGCAACTAGATTGCATACGAACGTGGTTATGAACAAAATCACCAGAATGCCTCCAACTGCCGTAGCCAGCGAGGCTGCCTTAGCCATGAATATATGAAGCCTTGTAACAGGTCTCAGGAACGCCAGCTTCAAGGTTCTCGAAGCTACTTCCTGTGGGAACAGATCTGCTGTGAGCGTCAGTATGACAAGAGGAATCCACAGGCCAGTGTATAGGCTTAACATCTCAATAGGAAATGATGGGCCCACAGCAAGCAGGGCAAGCAGCGGCTCTAGTCCTTTGAGGGCGAAGGCGATTAATACTGGGAGTACTGCCGAGAAGATGGCAATCACGATGACCTTCCTGCGATAAAACAACAACGTAAGCTCGCTCATGTATGCGGCTGTCCACTTATGCATGCTGGATCGCCCCCTTCGGCTCTTGTTGAAGCTGCCCGATATAGAACGCCTCAAGAGACTGGTTTTCTGTTAGCAGGTCTGTAACATAGCCTTCCTTGATCAGCCGCCCCTGAACAACAACACCCACCCGGTTGCACAGCTGCTCAAGTTCATGAATCATGTGGCTTGAGATGAGGAACGTAGTCTTCTTCTCATAAGACATCATCTGTATAAGCTTGCGGAACATAACAACGCCTTCAATGTCAAGGCCATTCGTAGGCTCATCAAGGATCACGAACTTTGGTTCCGGCAGGACAGCCGCCGCGAGCGCTAGCTTCTGCTTCATTCCGGTTGAGAAGCTCTTGATCTTGTTATTGCAGACATTGGCAAGTCCAGTGAACTCCAGAAGCTCATCGATCCTGCGGGCTGTTACATGTGGGTGGAACCGGGCAACACTCCCGAGATACTGCTTCGCGCTCAGGTATTCATAGAAATCCGCTGATTCAATCATACATCCCACCTGCTCCAGAGTCTTGGCGTTGCCGACCCCGCCATCTTCTCCGAACATGGACACAGTCCCCTGGTCATAACGGATCAATCCGGTGACCGCCTTAAGGAACGTAGTCTTGCCGGCCCCGTTAGGACCCAGCAATCCGTATATGTCCCCGGCTTGAAGCTCAAGGTCTATCTGCTGAATGCCTCTGGCATTTCCATATCGCTTGCCCAGGTTAACAGTCTTCAATATCGTGTTCAAGTGTATCCCCCCAAATTAAGAAAATAAGGACAGACAGGTTGTTGAAGGCACCTGTCTGTCCCTCGGCCAATCATCATTATTTATTAGTGTCTTTTACAGCTAAATGTCCGTTCCCGTGGCCTGATTTCAAGGTTTCTATCTTCTTCCCTTTCAGATCAAGGGTGTCCGGTGTTGTACTGCCAATGCCCGTGAAGTCTGTCTGCAGATGAAGGGTCAGCTTGTGAACTGCACCGCTGCTGTCTTTGCCTGACACTATGAGATCAGCTTCCTGATGCTCAATGTAATTAGATGCATTGACATTCGCCTTCACAGAGACATGGTCAATCTTGATATCTTGAGTAAGCTGAGGAACCTCACTCTTCAATAGATCCTTATGGAACGGGCGGGTCTGGGACTTGCTGTCTCCAGACTGTAGCTCATCTCTATGCTTCGTAGCTTCTTTGATGGCCAGAGGGGCAATCGCATTGACAACGGCAGGAAGCTGCGCTTGATCAAGCTGCAGGGAGATCTGTCTGGAACCGTCCGCCGCCGAGTCCATGATCACGTAATCCTTCAGATTGCCGACCAGCGCATCAATCACGGTCTCTACCTGGCGTGAAGTTTCGGGGTCAGTGGCTCCCGAGTGATCCGTTCTCTTGAACCCGGCTTCATCGGTATGCTTCTTCACATAATAAGTATCGCTGTGATCCGGCTTCAGTACAGTCTGATTATTCTGGCTGTAAATACTAACCTTCTGATGCTCTCCTCCAGCCGAGAAGTCCGTATTCCCGCTTGATGTCCCGTTCTTCAAATTCAGTTTGAACTGTGCATTCGCCGTGCCCAGAACCTTGCCGTTATCCTGAATAGAGGCCGCAGCTTGCAAGGTAACACTCTGAACCGTCTTTGTGTTCTTCAGAGCAGACTTGTAAGCTTCATAACCGGATGTGCCTGCCATGGCGCTAAGACCTGTTGTCACCATTAACGCCGCACTAAGACCAACTGTACTTCCCAACACTAACCATTTCTTTTTCATATATATCCTCCTGTGTTCTGTGATTAACTACAATTGCTATGTTAAAAGGAAAAAATAAATTGCCAGTGAACCATTTATTAAAATTTTCTTAAATGGTTCGATGTCTACAAAAACGTCTGCGAACACAAAAAAAGCAAGTCTCCATAGCCCGGAGACCTGCCGCTTCGACCTCATCTTCCCTATTTCTCTTCCTGTCTTGATGCATTGCCCTTAACGACTTTGGTTACCATATCTTCCGCGAGCTCCTGCCCGAATTGATCCAGCCGGCTGGGGCTGGCTGCTGGCCCTGTGTTCTTCGGCTTGTTATTTCTTCCCGTCAAATCGATCACCTCCTCATCTTAACATGATCGACTTGAGCGGGTTTCATGCATTGACATGCAACCTATGGGTGTCATATAATCACAAATGGAAACCTTTTGGTTTCATATAATTGTGAATCTTTAATCACAGCAGCAGCGAGATTGACATTAAATTTATTGGAGGCTAAATTCACATGAGCAATTCCAGTTCCAATTCACTGCCGGATATCCGGCACACCTTTACTTTCCAGGCACCGATCCACAAAGTGTGGAATGCAGTCGCCACTTCTGAAGGCATGTCCGCCTGGTTCATGCCCAACGATTTCAAGGCAGAGCTTGGACATGAGTTCTATCTCGACGCAGGCCCATATGGCAAGAATCTCTGCAAAGTCACCGAGCTCGATCCACCTGCCAAGCTGTCGTTCAGTTGGGCCAAGAACTGGACCATTACCTTCGAATTGAAAGAACTGGACAACCAGACTGAGTTCACGCTGATCCACGCCGGCTGGGATGCTGCCGATCAAGTGCCTTACAACAACATGAATCATGGCTGGGCGGAGATTGGACAGCGGCTCGGCAAATATGTCCAGGCCTAGCATGGATGGAGGTCCCGCCAAGCATGATATCTTTCAGGCTATTGCGGACCCCACCCGCCGCAGTCTGCTCCAGATGCTTGCCGGGCAGGAGATGCCGGTTACCGCCATAAGCGGACACTACCCAATCAGCCGAACGGCTGTATCCAAGCATCTGAGAATTCTCGCGGATGCCGGGCTTGTCATAGAAAGGAAGGTCGGCCGGGAGACCCGGTACCGCCTTGATCCAGAACCGCTTACAGAATTGAAGCGGTGGTTAAGCTTTTACGAGCGATTCTGGGATAATAAAATGGCCATGCTGAGAAACTATGTGGAGTCTGAAGACAACTAATAACAGAGCATGGGTGTACCAACATACATCACAAAAAAAGACCGCAGCAGCGGTCTTTTTGGCGTCTAACACTGTTATGATGGGACTCGGCTATCTTTTCACGAACCCGCATTTCTCTATAATGATCATGTGCCAATCAACAAGCTCAGCTGTGATCCTCAATAAGTGTTAATTTACCTTCCTTGATCTGAAATACGGACTTGCCTTGCAAATGAATCTTGTCGCCCGCCTTCAGCCCATTCGGTAAATCAACCGCAAGTGTACCTTCATAATCAATCTGAACTTCTGCTTGATCGTCCTCAGCCGCATAACCAGTAATGGTCTGACACCGATTCGAGAACATAGCTGCCGACTTGCCCGCCAGTTCCCGAAATTCCTCGATGCCTTGGATCTCCGTGTCAACTTCTCCGTTAGAGATATTTCTGAACAGGATTTCCTTATCTAACAGCCCAACCATACCCTCGATATCGAACGTGTTGTAAGCCTCAATATATTTCTCAATAATGTCTCTCTTCACATCTCCAGCCATCGTCATTCTCCTCTCCAATTCCTAGCTCTTTGATCCTTCCCCAAAGCCACTATTCTTTGTGATCTTCTTGCTTACGAGATATCTCGTTGTACAAGCGTTCATCATCGATGAAATCATGCGACTGATGGGCAGCCATCACCCCATGGTAGCTAATATCCAGTCCAATCTCTTCCTCTTCCTCCGTCGAACGTACAGGAAGCCAGCGGTTAATTAACTTGAGACCGAACCAGGTAAGCGTGAAGCCCCAAGTACAAAGGACGACTAGGCCGAGAACCTGAACCCCGAACAGCTGCCAGCCCCCTCCATACAAAAGTCCGCCATCCTGTGCAAGCAGGCCAGTAGCCAGCGTGCCCCACACCCCCGATACAGCATGGACCGGGAAAGCGCCAACCGGATCATCGATCTTCCTGGCTTCCAGCCAGTTCGTTGCGGCCATCATCAGAAGCCCGGACACAGCTCCAATGAATATCGCAGCTTCATCACTGACAAAAGCACACCCGGCTGTAATACCGACCAGTCCAGCAAGGGATCCGTTAATAACCGAAGGAGCATCGGAGCGGTTATATCTGATGAGTGTATACACAAGAGTGCTCGCTCCACCAGCCGCAGCAGACAGCATCGTAACTATGGCGATATGGCCAATCCGGACATCGGAAGCCGTCAAGGTGCTGCCCGCATTGAACCCGAACCAACCGAACCACAGCAGGAATGCCCCGACTGAGGCCAACGGCAGATTACTAGGCAGTGAGATTGTACTAGAACCCTTAGACGTGAATTTACCAATACGTGGTCCGATGACAATAGCTGCAGCCAGTGCCGAGAATCCCCCCAGGGCATGGATGACTGCTGAACCGGCGAAATCCCGCATGCCCAGCGCGCCAAGCCAGCCGTTCCCCCATACCCAGTGGCCCGCGATTGGATAGATTAACGCCGTCATCAGTACAATGTAGAGCAAGTATACCCTGAAGTTAATCCGTTCGGCCACCGCACCGGATACAATCGAGATAACAGCGATCGCAAATGCCGCCTGAAACAGCCAATACGTATCGATAGAAATCGAGAACTTGAGATGCGACAAATCACCGTGCAGCAGAAATCCACTCGTGCCGACAGCTCCCCACACATCTTTGCCGTACATTAAAGCAAATCCAAGGACATAGTAACATAACGTTCCAATCGTAATATCAGCAAAGACCTTCATTATAATGTTAACATTATTCTTGTAACGGACAAATCCAGCCTCAACTAATGCGAACCCGCCCTCCATGAGCAGAATCATGGCCGCTGTAAGGACTACCCATACGGTATCCAGTCCAGCTTGTAAAGACTCAATGTTCATCTGAAGGCTCCTCTCCCCGCTGCATCGTAATCTGGCTAATAATGTGACCAGGAAGTATTATTTCATCAGCGTCAGGGTGATCGTGAATTTGTCTAAGCACTCTTTCCAATTGTCGAATTTCTTTCTTGATTACCTCAACCTTCCTGAAAGGTTCCTTTACATAGACCATGTACTCCACAGCTGTATGATGACTGGGTGGCCGTCCGGTGAAGAGCTTGCGAAATGGGGAGAGCGATTGGTACAAAGTCTCCTGTTTTCTCCTTTTCTGTTCGTATTGTGCAATTTTGGCTTTAATGTACTCAATATCTTCTTGTTTTCTTCTGACTAATGATTGTATGATATGAATGAAGTCGTGGGTAGGAATTCGAAAAGCAACACGCTGATATATTTCATCTACAATATCCATGTCAGATCTCCTCACATGTTAGGTTACTTATCTGATTGTATTTTCATTTTTCTGCTATGTCAACATTTATTACATAGGCACTTGATTGAAGCAACACAAATAGGCTGCTCGCTCAACTTTGAAGTTGAATGAGCAGCCTATTTGGTTAACAAGCTATGGACTAATTCATTCCGTATGGGACAACTCGGTCGCGATGACTCGGTTACGGCCGGACCGCTTGGCTGCATATAAGTTAACTTATGATGAGATGATCTGAATT
Source organism: Paenibacillus sp. YPG26 (assembly GCF_023704175.1). Lineage (NCBI taxonomy): Bacteria > Bacillati > Bacillota > Bacilli > Caryophanales > Paenibacillaceae > Paenibacillus > Paenibacillus sp. YPG26. The sequence continues at coordinate 2,251,869 of NZ_CP084530.1, forward strand.
TACTTTTCACAATAATAGGTAAAAGATATATTACTAAATAGAATAACATGGATAGAGATGTTCTACGACTATGTATTTATAGATTATGGAAGTGTACTTAATTTTAAAGTATCTATTAGTAGGCAAATAACTTATTGTTAGTGTATAATGAGATTTCCACATAATTTTTTGTGACTATTATTCACTTATGGGAGGTGAGAACATGGAACAAGAGATTCTTCGTTTTACTTTTGCATACCAAGTTATCTCAACAGGCAAAGAAGAACAAATCAGCGTTCTGGCGGACAGCAAAGAGAAAGCCCTTCAGCTGGCACTCGAGACCGCTTACGACTATGAATTCACTACAGAGGATGACATTAATATAGGAGATCTTCTGAGTATTAGCAAAGCTGTTGGCGACAATTACATCGAGTGTGCCGGTTGTGCATCTTAATAAATAAGCAGGCTACCTGAAAGATTGGGTATCCTGCTTTCTTTTTGAGACTTATCATGAACGATTCATATGGTTATACCGTTCTCGTTCTTACGTTGACTCAGGACGTTGTCCGGTAATTCTTGGATAAGATGGACCGTGAAGTTTCGTGGTAGCAGTAACAAGCTCTGGGTATATAGGTATAGAGACGCTAGAGACCTGCCTCTACCTCGTCCCGCGCAGGCATCCCGCCTTGCGCTCCAAACCCAGCTACGGACAGCGATGCTGCACGATTAGCGAACCTGACACTCTCAAATATAGACTTACCTTCAGCTATCGATACGGCAAAGGCTGCATTGAAGGTATCGCCAGCTCCCGTTGTATCTACGACTTCAACCTTATAAGCCGGGACTAGCACTTCCTCCCTGCCATTATAATACCGGGCACCCTGTGCCCCTTCTGTAATTATCAGCTTATTTGGATACTTGCGGAGTGCCTGCGCTGGACTCAGACCGCCAAACAGCAGAGCCGCCTCGTGCTCATTTGGTGTAAGGTAAGCCGCGTGCTCAATGACGGACGGGTCTACTTCCCGGGCGGGTGCCGGATTCAGCAAAAGCGGGATGCCCGCCTGCGTACAGATATGACTGACATAAGCGACGGTATCCTCCGGAATCTCTTGCTGGATCAAGACGATATCCATCTCCTGAATAACATTCAGCTTCTGCCTGATATACTCAGGAGTTACGAGATCATTGGCTCCCTTCACAACCACGATACTGTTATCGCCCTCAGCCAGGACAATATGAGCTGTCCCGCTCTCCAGATTTGGAGCCGCTTCCACGTGACTCGTATTAACCCCATTTAACTTGAGATTGTTCAGAATAACATCACCAAAGTTGTCTTCACCTACCCGGCCAATCATCACGACTTCAGCCCCCAGCCGGGCAGCCGCGACAGCCTGGTTCGCCCCTTTACCGCCGGGCACGATCCTGAAGCTCTCCCCAAGCACAGTCTCACCCGCTCCCGGCCGCCGGTCCGAGGTTACGACCAGATCTACCGCACAGCTGCCAATCACACAGATCTTTACCATGTCCTGCCACCTTCCTTGCCGCTTCCACTTTGATTAAAGCTAAATTTGCAGAAGACACTATATTTATGATGTTGGATCAGAACCCTTTCTTTCTTTTAAAAACAACAATAATATACCGTGATGCACCCTCAGTTTGACTTGTATCAAAGCAGGATACGAGCTCCCATCCCTCTTGGCCGTGAGTATTCAGTTCATCCTGAAACTCCTGCTCGTCAATCTTTCCACCCAGAAATCCACCGGTCTTGAATTTAATTGTCCGGTATTCCCAATTCTCCATCTCAGTTCAATCCTCTCAGCTCAGATTTAGTAGAATAGATTCGTATACGCTAATTATATCCAGTAAGGTATGAAAGAACCACCTGAGTTAAGTGGAGTTGATCTTTGCAACGCCGCAGAATTTTGTAATAATGTTATTAATTACCCACAAGAAGGGAGTACTTCATGAACACCATCTTAACGATTGTAACCATCTTTGTCATCGTATTTCTGTTAATTATAATTCGCAAAATTAGCAGCAGCAGGAAGGGCCATCGGCAGAATCCGTTAGCACGGCGATTCCGCAAGGCGCCCGCCGCCCCCCCACTAGCCGAGCCGGGTAGCCCGGCCTATAAACTCTCCATTAAGCTGGAGAGCTCCATCCCGGCGGAGTGGGCGCATGCCTTGAAGAGACGCGTCCTGTCCGAGCATTCGAATATGACGGAGCTTGAGTACGATTGGCGCTGGGTGGAATTGAAGCGGTTCTTTATTATGTGTTCCGTTCTGAAGCAGGTGCCTATGTTCAGCCGGGCTGTTGATGAGGTATGGCATGAGATGCTTATGTACACCCATGAATATCAGCAATTCTCCAAGCGGTTCCTTGGCCAGATGCTCCACCATGCACCTAATGGAGAACCCACGATTCCTATGCCAGATGAACGTGCCTGGTTCGATCTCGTCTATGTGGAGCTGTTCGGCTGGAATTACCACAGTGCCCTGATCTGGGGGGCTTTCTTCAGAACCCCTCTTCCCAAAGAGGAACTTGAACTATACAGGCAACCTGTGGGAGGGCTGGAACCGCAGGGACGCTTTAACGCTTGGGCATATGAGAACTCGCCCGAAGCAAGAACAGCGATCAACGGGATCCTGGATAATCTGAAGCGGCGTATCAAGAAAACAGGCCACCAGCATACGCCCGACCGTAATACCGATTTTCGAAACACAGAGCTCCTGTTATCCACTGCTGTCTTTTACTCAATTAATGATCCAGATAACTTTGTGAATCATATAGTACCTGAGCAGCCTAACCGAAAAGACAGCTCCGGCTGTTCTTCCTCTTCAGCCTGCGGCTCAGGCGGCGCAGATTCCTGTGATCGGGGCTGTTCATCGAACAGCTGCAGCAGCTCATCCTGCAGCAGTGGTTCATCTTGCGGCAGCAGTTGTGGCGGCGGGGGCGGCGATTAAGCTCTTGCCGCTAATAGGAGCGGGACAGATATTGGCTTAGTGCCAAATCCCGCTCCTTCATTATTTCTCTTTTCCTGATCGAATAGGAACTATCCTTGAACTGATCACCAGTCGGCTTACTAGCTGCAAGCTTAGTTCAATGCTCTCTCGTATGAATGAATACTCCATCTCATATAATACTTATTCAGCCTCTCGTTCGTATTCATGCAGTCCATCCGCTTTGCGTTCCTGCTCTTGTCCTCCATGTAAATTTCCCGGCAAGCTCAAGTAGTTCCCCCCCTCGGTCCTCTCTATTGGTATTTATCCAAATCTTCAACATACACATGAAGATGATGAGCCGCAAGAGAAGATGACCTCACTCTTCATTAAAACCTCATCTAAATCTCATGATGAAGCCAACCAGCCCATGCTATAATAAACTCAATATTTAGATTAAGTCTAAAAATAAATATAACCATTTTGAAAGGATGATCCTTATATATGGATACTCAAAAGCCACTTACGACCAGTACCGGAGCACCGGTTGGTGACAATCAGAACTCAATGACCGCCGGACATCGCGGCCCGACTTTAATTCAGGATTATCATTTACTTGAGAAATTAGCGCATTTCAACAGAGAACGGGTACCCGAGCGTGTAGTTCATGCCAAGGGAGCTGGAGCTCATGGCTATTTTGAGGTCACTCAAGATATTTCAAAGTATACCAAGGCGGCTTTTCTGTCCGATGTAGGGAAACGCACTCCCATCTTCATCCGCTTCTCTACGGTAGCTGGGGAACTTGGCTCGGCGGATACAGTCCGCGACCCGAGAGGTTTTGCGGTGAAATTCTATACCGAAGAAGGGAATTATGATCTGGTTGGTAACAATACACCCGTCTTCTTCATTCGTGATGCGATTAAATTCCCGGACTTCATTCATACGCAGAAACGTCATCCCCAGACACATCTGAAGAATCCTAACGCCGTTTGGGATTTCTGGTCCTTGTCCCCTGAGTCCTTGCATCAGGTTACCATTCTCATGTCTGACCGCGGTATTCCCGCTTCCCTCCGTCACATGCACGGATTTGGCAGCCATACCTTCAAATGGGTGAATGCGGAAGGTGAGGCCGTATGGGTTAAATACCATTTCAAGACAGAGCAGGGCGTGAAGAATATGGACGTTGCCGTAGCGGCCAGACTTGCCGGAGAGCATCCGGATTATCATACAGAAGACCTGTTCAATGCGATAGACAAAGGGGATTACCCTGCATGGAAGCTTTATGTTCAGATTATGCCGGTCCAAGACGCCGATACTTACCGGTTCGATCCCTTCGATGTCACGAAAGTATGGTCTCAGAAAGACTATCCGCTTATTGAAGTAGGCCGGATGGTGCTGGACCGGAACCCGGAGAACTATTTTGCCGAGGTGGAGCAGGTTACCCTATCTCCTGGCAATTTCGTACCAGGCATTGAAGCTTCTCCTGACAAAATGCTGCAGGGACGCATCTTCGCCTACGCCGATGCCCATCGCTACCGTGTAGGCGCGAACCACAACACGCTTCCGATTAACAGGCCGATTGCCGAGGTTAACAATAATCAGCGTGATGGGGCCATGCGGGCTGATGGCAATGGTGGTTCATCGGTCTATTACGAGCCTAACAGCTATGGCGGGGCAGTCGAATCTCCTAACCACAAGCCTGCACCATTTGCCGTAACCGGTCTGGCTGACAGCGTACCTTATGATCATAATGACCATTACACCCAGGCAGGTGATCTCTACCGTCTGCTGAATGAAGAGGAACGTCTGCGTCTGGTTGCCAATATTGTGGCGGCGATGACACCGGTAGATAGGGATGAGATCAAAATCCGCCAAATCGGACATTTCTATAAGGCAGATCCCGAATACGGAACCCGAGTCGCTAAAGGCCTCGGACTGCCTGTCCCACAAGGCGTTTAAATAAATGAACTCATTGCAGCACCAAAGAAGCCTTCCTTCAAGGGAGGCTTCTTTGGCTTGATCTCTTGGAGGTCTTCTTACGGCTTAACTCATCTCACACCAGCCTCCAAGCTAACTTCCGGTCTATTGTGCCATAGAGGTATGAGAATAATAGTGCCTAGAAGCAGAAGAATTCCACTTGTCATATAGACAGTAAGCAATGAAGTTGTCTCCTTAAAATATCCGGACACGAACATGCCCATAACCATCATTCCCGAAAATACGGGAGTGATCGCCCCGCCTACCCGCCCTATGTAAGCAGCCTCCGTATTCTTGATGATGAGCGTCTGAATGCCAATTTGAATACAAGGATAGAATAACCCATTAATCACCATAAGCATCATTGAAAAAGCAATAATTGTTGAGGCTCCAATTAAGGCCGTAGTAAGTGCACTTATAACCAACCCCGCTGCAAGCAGCGTCTGCGGTCTGACTTTATTGGTGAGGGTCATGACCACACCGCCTCCTACGAGCATCGCAGCTCCATTGGCCATCAAAGGCCACTGCAGGAACTCTTTATGCAGCCCCAATTTCTCCGTAACGACAAAGAGTGCGAGAGGCTGCGTCAAGCCCGCGGCAAGACCAACAACAGCGAAAGTCCAGCTTAAAACCCGCAATGACCGATTGGACCACATATACCTAAGACCGGCCTTCATCTCCTCTTTAAAGTTGCTTACCGTCCCTGAACTGCTCTGTTCAAGATCCTTGGGAAGCAAGATCAGTACCAGTGAAGACCCGCCAAACAAAATACCCGTGATCACAAGCGATGTGACGATTCCATACTGCTGAAAGATAAATGCCCCCGCCATGGGACCTAGTACCATGAACACCGCAACTAACGACTGGGACAAGGCCATGACGCTCTGCAGCATCTCGCCAGGCACATGATTCTTGTACAGCTTCATGGCCGAAGGCTGTGAGAATTGAGAGATGCAAGCAGATACGAAGGTGCCCGCCAACAGAACGTACCAGGAACTTTGGGATAGAGCTGCCAGCACAAGGCCGACAGAAATGGCGGACAACAAGTCACACCACACCATGGTAAGCTTCGGACGCCACCTGTCTGCGAACGTCCCGCCAATAAAAGAGAATACAAGTATGGGGGCGTACTCAACTACAGAAATGAGGGATACATATCTGGAGTCATTATGTGTCAGGTCAGTTACGTAGAGCAGAATAGCGAAATTTCGTATCCAGATCCCCAGCTGTTGAAGGATACGGGATAACATGACAACTCGGACATAACGATTACGGAGCAACTGAATCATTCCTTTGCATTTTTTATCGGAAATATAAACCTCAATCTAATTAGTTTATTATATTATAGATAATTATCTATATTGTCTATAAAAATTTACCGACCTATGTATTTAGGTAACAAAAAAGCTGATCTACCGTCATTCATCATGACAATAGATCAGCCTTTCATTCTAAGCTAGGTTATCGACTTATTACACATTCCGTTCTTTCATTCACCTTATTAACGCATCACACCCAGTTACCTCTGCGGAACACAGGCTCCATGCTGCCATCCTGCAGCTCGCCGTCAATCTCAAGCTCCGCTGATCCGATCATGAAGTCCACATGAATTAAGCTAACATTGGCGCCACTGGCCAAAAGCTCCTCCTTGCTCAGCTTGGTGCCCCCTTCCAGATTCACCGGATAAGAACTGCCGAGCGCGAGATGACAGGAGGCATTCTCGTCAATGCCCGTGTTATAGAAGATCCTCCCCATTCGCGAGATAGGAGAATCCTCAGGAACCAGAGCCAGTTCACCCAAATAAGAGGCGCCTTCGTCGGTCTCCAGCAGGGAAGCCAGATCCTCTCTTCCTGTGTCCGCATCGAACTGGGTGACCTTCCCCTCCTTAAATGTCAGCTTAATTCCATTAATCAACCGGCCGTTCAAATTCAGCGGCATTGTACTGCTTACCGTTCCATTTACCCCTGTACGCAGCGGCATAGTATAGATCTCCTCAGTCGGCATGTTCGCTACAAAATAAACCCCGGATGCGTTCTCATCCCCACCGCCTAGCCACAAGTGCTTCTCAGACAGCTCAACTCGCAGATCGGTCCCGGGGGCTCTGTAATGAAGGCTCTTATAACGCTTCTTGTTCATGCGCTCCTGACTCTGTTTCAGATGGTTGATATGTTCCTGCCAAGCTTCAACGGGATTCTTGTCCAGGCTTACTCTATTCATCTGGAATACCGCGTCCCACATGGCTTCTATCCGCTGCTCTTCCGGCAGGTCGGCAAAGACTTTGTCTGCCCACGCCCGTGTAGGCGCTTTGATCAGGCACCAGCTAACCTGATTACTGCGCACATAAGCAGAGTATTTCTCACGGGCAACAGCCGCGGCTCTGACCGATCGCGATACTTTTGAAGAATCGATTCCCTTGAATAACTCAGGATCAGGCACCTTAATATGCAGCACAGCTCCTCCACCCTCTGCGAGCTGCTCCATCATATCCGCCTGCCACTTAGGGTAATAATCGAAGGATTCGTCCCTGGCTTTCTCGTATCGGATTCGGGTAACCTGCTCATCCTCCCACTCCACATGCACATATTTGGCTCCAGCTTCATAGGCTTTGGCTGCAACAAGCCTTGTGAATTCCGCTGTCTCAAGCGGGGCTTGTACAATCAGCACCTGACCCTGCTGTATGTTAACCCCGACTTTGACGACCAGCTCAGCATACTCAGCCAGCAACAATCCGAACTCTTTCATGATATATATCCTCCTTAGACATCAGTGACACTTAATTGTTCAAGTTGCAGAAGCCTTGTCTTCATCTCAAGTCCTCCACGGTAACCTGTAAGTGAGCCGTTTTTGCCAATAACACGATGACATGGGACAGTAATTAACACCGGATTTGCTCCAATCGCTGTCCCAACGGCACGAACAGAAGAGGGTCTTTGAATATGAAGCGCAAGGTCTGAATAGGAGCGCGTCTCTCCATACGGAATCTCGCCTAGCGCGTTCCAGACGGCAACCTGAAAAGGAGTTCCCCTGAAATCACAGGCTTCGGCAAATTGCTTCCGTTCTCCCTGCAAGTATTCTCTTAGTTCTCTCACGTAACTCTCCATTCTGGCATCATCCTGGATCAGCAAGCTGCCGGGCAACCTTCGGCTAACCCAATCAGCCATCTCGTCAAACGGTCTGTGATCTGAACCTACGTAACATAGACCCTTGATGGTTGCCGCCATAAATAAGTCCCAATTATTATGGACGAACCGGGTCCAGTAAATTTGCTCCTGTGCTGATCCGTTCATCTACGTGTCACCTCCCATGCTTACGTTTAATTTTTCTCTATGCCTATAGCTGGCCGGGGTGAAGCCGGTAATCCTTTTGAATAAAGTAACAAAATAAGCCGGGCTAGGGATTCCCACCAACCCTCCAATTTCTTTGGCGGTGTAGTCTGTCCCGTTCAGCAGTTCAACCGCTTTCCTAACCCGAGTCCTCTGAATATATTCAACCGGCGTTGAGCCGGTTATCCGCTTGAACGTGCGTTGAAGATGATAAGGACTGCCGTGACACATGTCCGCCAGGGTATGAAGGGAGAGCCGCTCATTGTAATGGAGTTCAATGTACTTGGTAATTTGATCTACCCAGTCCTCATCGGGCAATGTCTCCCCGGTAGGCTTGCATCTTTTGCATGGCCGGTATTCCGCACGCATTGCCTGCTCAGCAGACTTGAAGATCCGGACATTCTTGCGGTTAGGCTCTCTGGACTTGCAGGACGGCCGGCAAAAAATCCTCGTTGTCTTCACCGCATACAGGAATTGATGATCGTAAGCGCCATTATTTGTAATAATAGCCTCCCAGAATTCGTCGTTCAATGCACCCGCCCCCTCTTGCCTTATGGCTGGATCGTACTCCATTTAAGTATACTCCTTTATCAGGATGTTGGAATCCAATTAAGAGTGGAAGAGCAAGATAACGAAACACTACAACACTTTGACCACTTGCGTTTACTAGCCGTTAGCGCATTAAGAATAGAGCAGTTGCATGCGGCAACTACTCTATGGTGCGTTCAACTGTCGTTTCCCGTTAGTTGAATATTAAAGCCATAAAGATAAGATCTTTAACTTAATCAGAAAGGATACTTTTTGCAATTTTCAAGAGTTCACTTTTGCTCGCGGTTGTACTACTCAAGACAAAATGAGCTGTTCTCTCATTCTCTTGTTTAGCCCACAGCAGTGTTCTCTTCTGTGTATCCTCGTCAACATAGTAATAGGTGTCCACATCATTGATGACCGTTTTAGCATCCACTGACGGAGAACTATCGAACAAGATCTTATCTTCCCTTCGCAAGAAGTAACTTGTATAGTTTACTTCATCCTCACGATTCGTATAAGTGATTACTATGGAGCTTGGTTGATTTCCAATTATTTTCTGCGTATAGTAACCAAGCTCCTGTCCATTTGAAGCTTTATCAAAAATCATATTCCCTTTTTTTCCGGCTCCGATCGCAGGGTCCATATAAATTGATGCTTCTTTAAATTGGTAATCTTCTGAGAGAATAGGCTGAAATTGACTCGATTCGAATGGAGCTGCAATCGCCTTTATAAATTGACTAAAATCAGTGTATTTATTCGGGGCCCCAGAGGTATGCATGACCTGATCTGTTTTTTTGTTCAGAATATCATCTTTACTACCAAACCAGACTGTAGCAGTTTCCTCAGGAGAAAGCTTATTCCCGATTTCATCGAGTGCTTGTTGATAAGCAGGTAAGATTCTACTATCTGTTGGTCTTACCTCTATAACAGCGTTTCCGTTGTTGTCCTTTAACTCAATCCATTTTGTTGTTGCATAGGTGAATCCGCAGAGTATTCCCACGATCGCGAGAACGAATGCAGTTCGTTTAAATACATTAGGTTTTAGATTCGTTTTATATTCCCGTTCATCAATAAGATTCATTATTCGTGTAGAAAAATCCTGTATAGGCAAATCGGGTTTATTAAATAAAATTTTCAACTCTTCCATATTATCTTCGAAATGCTGTTTTTGGGACATTTGGACTCTCCTCCACTTGAATCATTTTCATCTTCAATTTTTTGCGAATACGCTCAAACCTTTTACGTACTGTTGACGGTTTGCAGTTCATAATCCTGCTAATTTCATCAAAGCTTTGGTCTTCCCATACTCTAAGCACAAGCAAGTTTCTGTCCTCGGCAGATAGTAAACCTAATACGTCATGGATAGATAATGATGCATAATCAACTTCCTGCTTTGCTTGAGCCAATTGTGTACGATAAAGTGCTATCAACTTATGGCGTAAACTTAGCTTCTTTAGTAAATTAATGCAGTGATTATATGCAATTGTATACAACCATCCGGAAAAGGACGTTCCCTGGGAATATTGGTGTATATTTTGGTAACACTTTAAAAAGATTTCCTGGACCGCATCCTCAGCCTCTTCTTTATTCCTAAGCATGTGGTAACTATATACGTGAATTTTACGTTGATATTCACAAACAAGCGCTCGAAACGCTTCCTTGTTTCCGTCTTTTACTTGTGCCACAATATTATCTATTTCTAACTCTTCACTTTTCTGATCCATATTTTCTCCTTCCTTACCAGGGCCCTGTATATACGAGTAATAACAATCAAAATAGATGCTTTGTGACATCTTTATAATTATTTATTGAAAAAAATCAATAAACCATAACAAAAAGTCAGTTCCTACGGCCGTATCAAAGTTATTCATTTAGCTATTGCAATGCTAGCTTTCCCTACGCTAAACTGCCCGTTAGCCTAATGAATTAGAGTAGTGACGAGTAGTTATATTCTTATCTAATCGGTAAAACAAAAAGCCGCTAATTTAGCGACTTTCAATGGAATCAATTTCTTGTCCCTCGACAACACGGGTAATTTAACTTTTTCAGAATCTGTACCGCCCCAATCATCAAAATCCCCACTTTGGTTATAGTAACAAGGAAATCTAATTAAAGGAGGAGATCAGCATGACGCAGGACCTGCATGAATTTGTGGAGAAAGTGCATGATACCCAGAAGAAGGCCGAAAAGAATAAGCACCGGGCCAAAGGAAATCCTGGTTCTCAGCTTCCGAATAAGCAGCACAGCACGAATAAATAACCGATTCGCGTGATCTCATCACAAAGAGAAAGGATGTTCCAGGCGCACGCCATGAAGGGAGACGCTTGAACATCCTTTCTTTTACGCTGAAATGACTGTAAATAATTACGATTCCTGCTGCTCTTCCAGTTCACTCTTTAGTGCATTCAGAATCCCCAGTAGAGTTAATCTTAACTCTGAGTCGGCCACTTCACCATCCGGACCTATCTTGTTCCTATTCATCTGAGGAATACCGACAACCCCTCCGCTGAACATTCTTGCGTCAATCATCCTGAGCGTTGCCTCCAGTGATTCCAGCGCTTTGGCTCCGCCTTGCATAGAAGGAGATGCGCTGATTGCTGCAACAGGCTTATTCATCAGCTCACCTGAGGACACAATCCAGTCCAATGCATTCTTTAAAGTACCTGGGACCCCTGCCGCGTACTCTGGCGTGCATATAATCACTCCGTCTGAACTGCGCAGCTGTTCCCGGAAATGCTCCACCGCCTCAATGGCTTGGGGCGTGTCCCGATCCGGGTTGAAATGAGGCAGCTCGCCCAGTCCCTCATACAATGAAAATCTCATCGTCATCGCCTCATCGGCCAGCAGGGTTAGTCCTTTGAGAATGGCCGTGTTGATCGAGCCCAGCTTCAAGCTGCCCGAAATCATCAAAATTTGATACATGTGATGACTCACCGAATCCCCTCCTCCATCGTACTTTCAGCATATTCTAACACAGTGTGCCCACATCCCAGTCAGGATTCATCTTACCTTCACGTATCCTTCATCCGTTCTTCTTCGTTAAGTTAGTGTAATCAGAAAACGAATGTGACGGAGGGATTCAAGAGAAATGAGTCATTATGTACCCTATGTAGTTGAACAGACGAGCCGGGGTGAGCGGTCTTACGATATCTATTCACGGCTGCTTAAGGACCGCATTGTATTTGTGGGTTCTGCGATTGATGATCAGCTTGCCAATAGTATTACAGCCCAGCTGCTGTTCTTGTCAGCGGAAGATCCGGACAAAGATATCTTCATGTATATCAACAGTCCCGGTGGATCTACAACGGCTGGATTTGGCATCTACGATACGATGCAATATATCAAGCCGGATATTCATACGATCTGTACCGGATTTGCGGCATCCTTCGGGTCATTGCTGCTTCTGGCGGGAACTAAAGGCAAGAGATTCGCCCTGCCGAACAGTGAAATTATGATTCATCAGCCTCACGGGGGTGCACAGGGGCAGGCGAGTGATATCGCGATTAGTGCCAAGCGGATACTTCAAATTCGCCAGAAGATCGTTCAGATCACCGCGGATAGCACCGGACAAACACCGGATAAGGTTGAGAGAGATATGGATCGTGACTATTTCATGTCCGCTCAGGAAGCTGTGGAATACGGCATTGTTGACAAGGTTATCACTTCAATCTAAGGAGGCGTTCGGATCTCATGTTCAAGAGCCTGGAAGGTAAGGAAGTCACCATTCATTTCATTGATAACACAAGCGTCACTGGCGGTACTATTCAGGAGGTGGATGACCACGGTGTTAAATACCGCGATGAGTTCCAAATTCTATACATCCCTATCTCTTCCATCAAGTCGGTTGCCTTAAATACGAAGGATAGGCAGCGTCCCCGCGTCGGATTCTCCCTGTAGCATCAAGAGAACCTCCAACAAACCCGTCAGCCTGAGGTCTAACTTCAGCTGACGGGTTGTTCAACTTCCAGTCCTGATACTAACCTTTGTTCCTTGAGTCCTAAAAATCTTAGTGATATTATGAAAGGAAATGATTAGGGATTAGGATGTCCCAGGGATTCATAAGGGACAAGCCACCACTCGTGAAGGAGAATGGAATTGAACCGGACAGAGCTTCTCAAGGATTTATCCAAGCTGTACTTAAGCCATTATCAGATGTGGCAGAAAGAGTGGAACAAGCGAAATACGAACGGACTATCCAGGAATCATGAACTCATTCTGAAGCTGCTTCATGAAGAAGGCCCTCAGAATCCATCCAGACTTGCCGCTGCCTTGAAGGTCACTACCGGAGGGGTGACCGGACTTGCCGACACCTTGGTAAAAGCAGGTCTTATCCATAGAACCCGCGGAGAACAAGACCGCAGATCTGTCTATCTCGAGATTACCGATGCGGGACGAGCAATCATCGCTGAGGCACGTCAGCTGGGAAGCACCCAATTCACCAGCTTCTTTGATAAGCTGTCGGATGAAGAACTGCAGCAGCTGACTAAGTTGTATAGGAAGCTGGTCGGTGAACCTCCAAATTCATAAAAGCCCCCGAAAAATTCAGGGGCCTCAGTATCATGATTTCAAGCAGACACAAGCAGCCGCAGCATCATGGCCAATAGGCATCCAATTACGACAGTCCAGAGCAAATTCCGGGTCTTGACCGCTACCAGAAACGTTAGAACACCGGCAGCAAGATCCATATGCTCACGGAGCTTGAAGCCCCCCTCCATGTGGAACAACTCTTGCCCCACCAATGCGGCCATCACCGCGATCGGAATGTGACTCAGCCACCGCATAAGCGGCTCGGGCAGCGCTATCCGGCTTAGAAAGACAAGCGGTACAACTCTAGGGAGAAGAGTGACCACCGAGCATCCTGCGATTAGCAGGAATATATCCCACCTCACTTCCATTTCTCAATCACCGTCCCTACCGCAGCAGCCACAATTGTCGCTGCAATTACTCCTACACTCTTCGAAATGAAGAAGCCGCAGACCACGCCAACCAGAATGGCGGTAAGTCCAACGGCTGCATCCAGAACGTACCTTTTACGCTGCATGATCTGCAGGACCAACAATCCGATAAACATAGCTGGGAGCGCAAAATCGAGTCCGAATTTCTCTGGATCGGTGATCCATACTCCAAGATAGGCCCCCGCCAAATTGGCTGCAATCCAGTTCAAATATGCCGTCAGATTCAGTCCCTGCATCCAGCTGTAATTCAGTCGATTTGATCTTGCTGCTTCGCTTGCGGCTACTCCAAACGTCTCATCCGTTAGCAGTGCACCAACCAGAGCATTCTTCACGGAGGACAGCTGCCGAAAGTAGGGTGACAAAGCCGCACTAAGCAGCAGATGACGGAGATTGACGAAGAATATGGTAGTGATGATCCCTGTAACCGTCCCTCCCGTGCTCACCATTCCTGCAAAAATAAACTGGGCTGACCCCGCATATACTAGAATACTAAGCAGACCGATCTCCATTATGCTTAGTCCGGCCGTCTTCTCGATAATGCCTGCGGCGAACCCTATACTCAGATACCCAAGTAAAGTGGGTACTCCATCTTTAACTCCTCTGACAAATTCCTCTCTCTGCACAATCTCTGTCCTTTCATGTTGTTATAATCCATCCAAGTGAATGTCCATTATAACATCCAGGTTGAAGCGGACATAAGTTCCAGCGATTCGATTACATAAGAACCAAGCTCTTGCAGGGCAAGAGCTTGGCAGGTGGTATTGCTTGAGATTATTCTCAGTCTTGCAAGGCAGCTTCAATATCCTGTTCCATATCGAGCGGATCTGTTGTCGCTTCAAATCTCTTAACAACCTCACCCTGCCTGTTAATCAGGAATTTAGTGAAGTTCCATTTGATTGAGTCTCCTAGCATATACTCCGGGTGCTTCTCCTGGATAATGTCCATCAGAATTTTGGCTACCGAATGGGTTTGATTGAATCCCTCAAAAGGCTTGCTGGAAGCGAGGTAGCTGAACAATGGGTGTGCTTGGCTGCCTCGAACGTCAACTTTCTGGAACATGGGAAAAGAAACGCCGTAATTCAGTGTACAGAAAGTACTAATCTGCTCATTTGTTCCCGGCTCCTGGTCAGCGAACTGGTTCGACGGGAATCCCAGGATGACAAAATCCTTATCCTTATAACGGTCATACAAGCGCTGAAGGTCCTCATACTGGAATGTGAAGCCGCACTCACTTGCCGTGTTCACAATCAATACGGTTTTGCCTTTGTACTGTTCTAGAGAAACCTCCTTGCCGTTCATGGCTTTGGCAGAAAAGTTATATATGCTCATTATTTGTTATCCCCTTACGAAAAGTTAATTGACCACAGCTATATACTAACTAATTGTAAGCTATATATCCAGTAAAAAATTGAAAATCAGCACAAATAACACCGAGCGGGCCCGCGCGGCCCCCGGTGTTATTTGCCGCCTACACTATGATCAGCCTTTTGTTCCAGCCGTGATATTCATACCTTCAATAAAGTACCTTTGAAAGAAGAAGAACAGCAGGACTACAGGCAGCAGCACGATGACGGACCCTGCCATCAGATAGTGCCACTGGGTAGACTCCGTGCCCTTGAACGACTGAAGACCAATCTGCAGATTAAATAGCGATTCTGAGTTGATATAGATCAGGGGGCCGGTGAAGTCATTCCAGGCGCCCTGGAAGGTCATGATCGCTACTGTGGCAATTACCGGGAGAGACAGCGGAAGCATGAGCTGCCACCAGATCCGGAAGTGGCTTGCGCCATCCACCTTCCCGGCTTCAATTAATTCATTGGGAATGGTCATGAAGAATTGACGAATCAGGAAGATCTGAAAGGCGCTTCCGAAGAACCCCGGCACCGTAAGTGGGTAGTACGTGTTAATCCATGACAACTTCGAGAAGAGAATATACTGCGGAATCAGAGTGACGAAGCTTGGGATCATCATCGTACCGAGCATGACCGCGAAGAGCAGCCTTTTACCAGGGAACCTGATCTTGGCAAATCCATACGCTACGAACGTGTTCGACAGAACATGCGATAACACACCGATCCCTGCCAGCAGCAGGGTATTAAGCGTATATCTGGCGAAGTTCCCCTTCTCCCAAGCGTGCTTGTAATTCTCGAAATGTATCACTTTGGGCAGCAAGGTTGGCGGATAGGACATAATCTCCTGCATGGATTTCAGGGAGGTGGAGAGCATCCAGAAGAGTGGAGTCAGCAGAAGCAGACTCAGTCCAATCAGGACCAAGTAAAGTAAGGCCGCCGCCCATTTACTCCTGATCGTTCTATATGGGGCACCTGTTCTTGGCATCGGGGGACGACGCTCTCCAGTCAAGAGACTCATTATCGCTCTCCCCCTTCGTAATGCACCCAGTATCTGGATAATGTCAGGTTGATCAGCGTAAGCACAAGCACAATCAGGAACAGGAACCAAGCCATCGCCATCGCATAACCCATATCAAATACTTTAAATGCCTTCAGGAACATGTGCAGGTTATAAAATAGCAATGAATTCATGGGCGCTCCCGGTTCATTGTTATACCCCATCACATATCCCTCCTGGAAGATTTGGAATCCTCCAATCATTCCGGTCACAATCTCGAAGAAGATCACCGGGGTAATCATGGGAAGGGTGACGTGCCGGAACTTGCGGAACCTCCCAGCCCCATCCAGCTCTGCCGCTTCGTACAGCTGCCGGGGAACGGCCTGCAGGCTTGCCAGATACAGCAGCATCATTCCCCCGGCTCCCCACAGCTTCATCAGAATGACCGCATTCTTGGTCCAATCCGGATCGGTTAACCAGGCGGGGCCATCGATGCCAATCCAGCCAAGCATCAGATTAACCAGCCCCGCACTGGGGGAGAGAAGCATCATCCAGAGGACATACACGCCCACTCCCGACAGAATGGAGGGCAGATAGAAGACTGTGCGGAAGAAGCGGATGCCGGATGCCTTCCGGTTCAATACAACTGCAAGAAGCAGCCCCCCTGCCGTTTGAAGCGGAACAGAGATCGCCACGAAGTAGAGCGTATTCTTCAATGACTTCCAGAACAGTGGATCATGATTGAACATAGTGTCATAGTTCTGGACACCGATCCAGTCCATCCGTGAGGTTATATCATAATTTGTAAAGCTCGCGTACAGCGAGAATAACAATGGACCCGCCGTAAAGAGCAGAAATCCAACAATCCAGGGGCTGGCGAAAATATAACCCTGCCAGGCCTCCCGGCGCTTAAGAGAGCTGCCGGGAGAACTTGCCGCAGTTCGGGCCATGACTTCTACCTTCTTTCTAATGCTCTTGCTTATTTATTATTCGAGATCAGCTTCTCTACATCGGCCTGCGCCTGAACAAGCCCCTCCTGAACCGATTTCTCACCAAGCATAATTGCGTCCCGCTGAGGATTAATCAAATTAATATAATCGGGTGCGTTGAGCGGTGTGGGTGTGATCTTGGTGACAGCCAGATTATCCACCGACGCTTTGTAGACCGGATTCTTCTGGAGATCTGCCTGATTGGAAGCTTCCTTATTAGCTACATTATCGAAATTTTTCTGAGCCCAATAGGTCTGTGCCTGAACATCCGTCATATACTTCAGAAATTCCCACGCCTCATCCGGATGTTTAGCCCCGTAAGGAATCTCAATAACGAAGCCCCCGCCTACACTGTAATGGCCAGCGCCTTCCTTCGTCTCTGGAAGCGGGGCGACACCAAAGTTCATGTTCTGTCCATAATCCCGGATCTGGGTGTAGAAGTTTGTTACATCTGTCCAGATCGACACTTTGCCTGCGATGAACGGGTTAGCCTGTTTGCTGCCGAAGTCTGCTTTGAATGCATCAATATTGCTTTGACCAAGGCGCTTGGCGTTGTTCAAAATGTACTCCATGGCTTCTGCCTTGGCAGGCGCATTCACAACTGGCTTCCCGTTCTCATCGAAGAAATTGCGCCCCTGATCAAAATTAAGCTGAAGCAGGTTCCAATCCGAGTTGAACTGCGGGGAGTATCCAATACGGGTATATTTGTCTCCATCCTTCTTGTCCAGCTTGGCTGCAGCCTTCTCCAGCTCTTCCCATGTGGCAGGGAATTTCTCCGGATCAAGTCCGGCCGCCTTGAAGTCATCCTTGTTATAGAACATCATTCGGGTATCCGTGTTGAAAGGCAGCGCGTATGGATCGCCCTCATACAGAACGGTATTCCATAACTCGGGGAAAAAACGGTCTTTCACTTGATCTTTCTCGGCATACTTGGCGAGATTGACCGCCTGCTTTTTGCTGGCCCGCTGCTGCACGGTGTTGATGTCATTCATCATGATGTCTGGCGGATTGCCGGCACTGACCGCGGCAAGTTCTTTGGTGAAAATATCGGAGTAAGGATAATAGCTGTGCTTCACCACAATTTTATCCTGTGACTTATTGAAATCATCTACGAGCTTCTCAATAATAGGTCTGCGTGTCTCTGAGCCCCACCAGGTCCAGTAGTTCAGTACCACCTTCCCGTCTGCAGATTTGTCATTTGTCTCCTTCGTTGCTGATGTGCCTGCAGGCCCTCCTGACGTTCCCCCGGAACATGCGGTAAGCATGAAGAAGGAAGACAGGATGACTAGTAATGCTGTGAATTTTTTTCCTTTTTTCATCATATATCCCCCTTTTTTGTAAGCAGCCGTACCCCTTACTTAACCAAGCAAGCTCGAATTGCATCAGATTATGTATTTTTCATGAAAAGCCGTCCGTTTTTATTCATTTCAAAACTGAAAATTCCGATATAAACCTATGCAATCCTTCTTTTTAAGTGCAATACGTCTAGGAGATGAAAGTTTGAGACCCGAAACACGGATTTATATGGATGCCGTCCTGCAAAATATGAAAAATATTTTGTTCTTCATGTTCCTTCCCATTTTGATCGCAAGGCTTGGAGCCTCACCGCTGGAGATTACATTAGCGGCATCGCTTCCGCCGCTGATGTCGGCGATCTCGGTCGTCTTCGTTACCCGGCTGCTCCCCTGCAACTTCAAAGTCTATTATTCTGCCGGAATCCTGCGCCAGATCGCATTTCTATGTATTGCCTTCGCCGTGCTGCTTCCGCATTCCATCACCTGGATTCTTGTATTCTGGTCGATTAACTGCATTGTGGTTATGATTCTGAACGTGCAGCAGCACTCTCTGATCAAGCACAACGTCGCCGAATCGAACATGTCAACATTATTTGGCAATATTCGAATCATAGCCATTCTGGTGACCATCGTCTGCTCCTACAGTGCAAGTACGCTTCTCGACCGGTATGATGCAATATTTCCATATAACTATTTCATCTGCATGCTGATTGGAGCGATATGCACATTTACCGGGATGAACCTGATGGCCCGTCTCGCGCCGAGAGAATCGAAGACAGTCAGGCTCCAGTGGAAGCCGCCGCTGCGCAAGCTCAGTCCGTTCCTGATCATGGTCGGCTTTATGTCGCTTGGAAGCGCACTTCCAGGCTCTCTATGGGTAATCTACCACGTCAATGTTCTGCATTTCAGCAACATGCAGATTGCGATGTTCTCGATCTGCTCCGGCCTGGTATCCGCAATCACGATCCCGCTGGGCCGCCGCTGGATCAAGCGGCTCGGTTACCGCAACACGCTGCTTACCGGTTACGCTCTGCTCATGTGTACCGTAAGCCTGTATGGACTCTCCCATACCTATGCTGTACTGCTTGGCCTGCAGATCATTCGGGATCTGATCGGCAGCTTCACCGGAATTGCTCAGGAGACGCTCTCGATCGAAGAATCCAGGAAGCACGAAGACGAGGCCGGTTTCTTTTCGGATGTAGCCCTCCTTACCAATGTGGGCGGCGCCCTTGGGCCTTTCGCCGGAATGCTCATGCTGCAAATGTTCAATATTCAGACCTGCTTTGTTCTGCTTGGTGTGATCGCATTAGTTCCAGCGGTATGGTTCGTTTTACGTATGCATGAGACAAGTCAGCCCAAATCAGCTCAGATTGAGATCATGCCCGCGGTCAAATAAAAACAACGATCCATTGGCGCCAATCTGAAAAATGCGTGCTATAATGAAGACCTTCATACATTAAATCGATAGGAGAATTAAGAGAATGACAGGAGAGCAAAATGCATTTTCAAAAATAAGACAAGAGGATGTGCGCAAGAAGAACGATTTGATCTTTCGAGCATTAGCGGTAACAGTAGTTCTTGCAAGCATTACATACTTTTCAGTCGACCAAACGATGAGTATCAAGATCATTATGACTGTACTGGATCTGTTTGTCCTGCTGGTAATTGGCGTTCTACACTTCGGCAGAAAGTGGGAAGCATCTGTTCCTTACGTAGCCATAGCCGGAATCGTCTCCATTTTTACCGTATCCACCATTTACATGCCAAGTCTTTCTAACCTGTTTCAGGCCTTCTTCTTATTGTCTGTCGCATTAATCTATATGAACAACAAGATTCTAGTTACCGGCGCCGTCGCTGGAGCTTATGTCCTGGCCTTGAACATGTATATAAATGGGGCCGCCTTTGGATTAAAGAAAGATAACATCATCGGGTTGTGGTTCTACTATTTGATTGTTGTTGTGCTTCTGATTGCTTTCCAGAAGGTCGCTAACCGCATGATTACAAATTTAGCGGATACACAAATGAAGACAGAACAATTGATGAATAAGCTAAGTGAGCATGAGAAGTCGCTTCGTGAGAATGTAGTAACGATTTCGGGGAACATGGAGCTTATATCACGGGGAAGCAGTGAGAATGCCGTCTCCTTTGGCGAAATGAATCATGCCTTTCATGAGATTACGAAAGGGATTGTCTCCGAGTCCGAGGTTCTGGTAACGATATCGGAATCCGTCCACAGCAGCAATGCCAAGCTTGCCGACATGTTCCAATCTCTGGGTCAGCTTCGTTCAGGCATTCAAGACGCAGCAGATTCCTCCGAACGCGGGGATGCCACCATTGATGAAATGCACCGGATGATCACCGACTTCGGCGGACAAATTCAGGCGGTTAGCGATCAGGTCGATGCCCTGGCTGCGCAGATCAAAGGCTCCTCCGAGCTAATTACCACGCTGCAGGATATCGCGTCTCAGACCAATTTGTTGTCCCTCAATGCAAGCATTGAAGCTGCAAGGGCCGGTGAGAGTGGACAAGGCTTTGCCGTTGTCGCTTCAGAGATCCGCAAGCTGGCTGACTCAGCTTCCAGAGCCGCAGACGAGATTTCGGGCAACTTGACTGCCGTCATTGACCAATCTGGCAAGACCCAGGTCAATATGAATATGATTGCTGAACAGATGGAGATCTGCCTGGCTATGACGCAGGAGACCCGGGATGTCTTCGCCGAGATTAACGAAGCTGTGGGAGAGCTTAATGAGAGAACGGCCAACTATGATCAATCCATCTCAGACATTCAGTCCTCCTCCCATTCTATTGAGGAATCCTCCGTGCATCTGGCCTCGGTAAGTCAGCAGACTTCCGCCACGCTCGAAGAACTGTCAGCCACCATTGATTCCTTGGTTCAGCAGAACAAGGCTGTGCTAGAGCATATTAAAGAGAACGAAACAGCACTTAACCAACTTATTCAAATCGAAGAAAAATCTAGTTCATAACTAAATTATATACTTGCCAATAAGAACGGCAGCCACTGGACTTTAGACCGGAGTCCTCATGGCTGCCGTTTTTTGTCTTTGATTCACTTTAACTCAGATAGGTTAGATAATGAACAGACTTCACACTAACACCGAGGAGCTGATCATCATGAAAAAAGTAAAGACTATGTTTTTGACCGTACTCATCGTT
Organism: Paenibacillus sp. YPG26; assembly: GCF_023704175.1. Taxonomy (NCBI): domain Bacteria; kingdom Bacillati; phylum Bacillota; class Bacilli; order Caryophanales; family Paenibacillaceae; genus Paenibacillus; species Paenibacillus sp. YPG26. Next base: position 2,273,380 of record NZ_CP084530.1, read on the forward strand.
TCCAGCTTGGGAGCAACTTCTGCCTTCGCCGAAACCGAAGATACGAATGCAACTACCGACACGGGTGCAACTACTACTCAGACGCAGTCTACCGATAATGATGATGATAACGGGAATTGGGGTCTGCTTGGTCTGCTTGGTCTAGCCGGATTGGCTGGTCTGAAAAGACGCCATCACGATGACCATGTGGTCCGCACGCCAGATAGACACTAAATAATCCAAGCAAAATCGACTTATTGCAATCTTTAATTGAGGCATAGATGCTCTCGTTATGATTAACGAGACAGCACCATACAGCCCTTTCGCTTCCCCATAGGAATCGGAAGGGCTGTATGCATTTACCGACAGAGTTCCCTTGCCCCGCTGCCCGGCTAGCTAACGTACACTGCGACAAGAGAACAACCAAGCAGAAATCGTTAGCAATACTACTGCCCATGATACTTGAGTCGTTAGCCCGGACCATTTGTCCAAATAGATATTTACTGATGGTATAGAAAAAAGATTCATTGTAGCGAGGGTTGGTAAAAACTTGGCTAAATGAGAAATAGCTAACAACATCTGGCTAAGTCCCAGCACAAGCGGAAGCATAATCGCAATAGGTGTTATAAGCGATTTAGTCATAATTGATAACGCTGAGGTAATCCAAGCTAATTGAATCCAACTCAGTATGGCAACAGAAGCATTTTCGAGCAACCGGAGCATGAGGGAATCTGTCCATTCCATATTATGTTGTAACATAAGGAATATTAAAGCAAGCACACAGCAGACGATCCCCATGAGCAGCACATGAATCCAAAGGTTAGCCAACTTCACACCTAATAGTTGCAGCCTTGATGGTTGCGTGAGAAGTGTTGTTCTGAGACTGGAATGAGAATATTCTTGTCCGAAATACGCTGCACTGGCAACAATGATGCCCGGATGACCTAAATAGAGGGCTTGCATGAAGAGGGAAATGATCTTCTGCTCGTCCACTGACCTGGGAGCATCCAAGGTTATTAAGTAGATTAACGGTAAAATAACTGCTCCAATTGTTCCTAGCACACACCAGCCATAAGAGAAAAATTTGGTTCTCTCACTCCCGAGCGCCGCATACATCAATATCTTCCTCCTACATCTCTACGAGTAAAAGTGTAATAACAAGCAATGAATACAATTATCAACCATATGAATAGTACGGTACCACCTTTTATTGGATCGTGTTCATATGCGTCTGTTGGTGATGCAAAGAGAAGGTTGCCTGCTGCCACCGGTAGATACTCCCCCCACTCCCACCTTTGTGCCAAATAATTACCGAGATTATAAATTTGCGGAACCAAAAAGGCCAACGGAATAACCGCATTTCTAAAGAGTATTCCGATCCCACACGAAAGTAAGGTCAATACAATCCAGTCCAGTACAGAGAAGCCGATAAACTGCCAAGCAATTGAACTTAAATATAATGGATGCAATCCCAGCTCCCCAAAAGCCAGATGCGTGATCGAAATTGAGGCATAAATAGCCAAAAATGACATGACCGCCGTACTTATGATAATGGCGATTATTTTCGCGCCTAACACCTTAATACGACTGCTTTGACACAACAAAGTAGTCCGCAGTTGGTGATGCTTATATTCACTTGCCCCCGTAATACCTCCAAATACAACCATCGGCAATATTCCAAATGCCACCATATCAAAACCGAAGTAGTCTAAAGGGGGTAGAGCTTGCTCTAGATTAGGGTGAAGCTCTGGTGTCGCGTCTAACCCAATCTGAAGATAGCTTTTTGCTGCTATAAGAGCTAGCAAGGGTTGAACGACAATAACTAAAGCACACATGATCCACCACGCATTGCTGGAATAGATCTTTTTCAGCTCAAAACGAATGACTCTAGAAAATCCCCCCATCGCCTCTCCCTCCTTCTGTTAGAGAAAAGAACACATCTTCCAGTGATTCCAGATTGCTCATAACATGCTGGAGTTCACCAGCTGCTATTATTCGTCCATCATTAATAATAATTACATCGTCTGCCACGGCCTCAACTTCAGATAGAATATGTGATGACAACAATATAGTCTTGCCCATGTCTGATTGCTGACGAATAAATGTTCTGAACCAGCGAATTCCTGTTGGGTCAAGTCCATTAGTCGGTTCATCAAGAACAAGATATTGAGGGTCTCCCAATAAAGCCGCAGCAAGTCCGAGGCGTTGTCCCTCACCCACTGATAAAGTTCCTAGCTTCGCTTTGTTTCTATTTGACAGACCAACTACACTCAGTACCTCAGATACACGCCGGATAGAGATGTTGTTGCTTTGTGCTATGATTTTCAGATGGGTCTCCACTCTCCTGGATGGATTCCCTCCTATTCCGTCAAATGTGGCTCCTACTACCTTCAAAGGAGCAGCAAAAGATACATAATTACGCCCGCCGAAGGTTGCCGTTCCAATTGAACGATCTAGTCCTAATAAAATACGAAGAGTTGAACTTTTACCTGCACCATTGGGTCCAAGAAAAGCCGTGATTCTCCCTGGCCTAGCTACAAAAGACACCTCGTTAAGGATATCTCTGCCTCCTTGCCGTTTGGATAAATTCGATATAACAATATGGCCCGTAGTATCCATCGATTTAAATATCCCTCCATACATTACTAAATTCAGTTCTAATCATACATCCACTGCCACGCAGTTTTTCTTTCACGTAACAAACAACAACCTACATGTAACAATTGGAAATGATGTGTTAGAAGTTAATAAATGGATACGGGGACCGGTATCTTTTATAATGATTGTAAGGGGTTTCCATAAATAACAGGGGGGAGCGAATCGGTGGTTATTAGAGTTGCTATTTGTGATGATGTACCTGATCTAGCAAAAACGATCGAAGATTTAATGTTAGACTATGACTCTTCGCTATTTGAGATTGATATATTCTACAGTCCATTCCGACTGATTGAATATCTTGAAGCACATACATATGATTTGTTTGTCTTGGATATTGAGTTTCCCGATTTATCCGGAATAGAGATTGCGGAGACCATCAGACGGCATAACACTTCTTGTCCAATTATCTTCATCACGAGCTTCAAAGAGTATATGGAGAAGGCTTTTAAGGTTAACACGTTTGATTACATTTTGAAGCCAGTAACCAAAGCCTCCTTGTATCCAGCCCTGGATCGCGCGATTAAATATCTGGATTTGGATTCTTCCAAATTCATGTTCACCTTCAACAAGGTTTTTTACAGCTTATCTTTTAGTGAAATTATTTACTTTGAGAAAAATAAACGAAGTGTGCTTATTCATACACCCTCGGGAACCTATGAGACGATACTTCCGACAAAAACCCTTTTATCCAAGATTAATGAGCATTTTGTGCAGGTTCACACCTCATATATCGTTAATATTAGACATGTGAAGCAGATCAGCCATAATACCATTATTGCCCGCTTAAGTGGGAAGGACACTGTGGAAATACCCATAAGTCGTAAATACATTGACCATGCCCGAACACAAATTTTAATGAAACTAAGGGACTTCATATGATGAATAAACAAGATTCAAGAAAGAAACCAACAAATGTATATCTTCAAATGACACTCGCGTCCCTAATTTTGGTATTGATTCTTGGTTCGGGTACGGTTGTATTATCTGAGAGCACCTTTATTAACAATCCAAAATCTACTTTAGTATTGATTGCGGCTTGTGTTATTTATATGAATATTTGCATCCTATATTTCTACAGATCCCTCGGTAACTATTACAAGCAGCTTGAGAGAGCCACCACGCAAAAAATTGCCTACGAGGCGGAGTTGAGGTTCTTCAAGCAGCTTAAGCATTCTCAAGCTAAACTCTATGCAATGAAACATGACCTGAACAATCAGTACATCGTTCTAATGGGGATGTTAAATAAGGGGGATGTTGCTGGGGCTGAGAAATATCTAGAGAGTTCGATGCAAAAAGTCGAACATCTTGATTATTTTTTCACAAATAATTATGTGCTGAACTACCTTCTTAATGAGAAGAAGTCGATTGCCGAGAGCCACGGCGTAACTTTTAACGTCAAATCTTTTCTCTCGGACAAAATAACCTTAGATACGGATATTATCGCTGTAGTGCTAGGTAATTTAATAGATAATGCCTTAAACGCAGTCTTACGTCTCTCTAACCCTCAAGAGAAAGAGATTTCACTTCTTATCAAACAATTTGATAATAACCTGCTTATCGAAATTACGAATATGTTCGATCCTACGGAGCTGGGAACTCGCAAAAATAGACAAATCAAGGGGATCGGGATTAAAAATATCAAAAGAATTGTTGAGGAGAATGGCGGCATTTATAGACAATGGGTTCAAGATCGTCAGTATACCGTTAGCATACTTATACTTAATGTATATGAAACAGAAATTAATCTCTCCCCCGTCCATTAATTCACTTCGATAACAAAAACCGATGAAGTATCACCACTTGAATAGTCTCCAACACCAGATGCCCATACCGCCGAAACGTGGTAGTAATAAGTCCCTTTTTCTAAAGGTGCACTAAAATATCCTTCCTTCAAGAGCACGGGGACTGGTGTATCGTTATCCTTTAACTGATGAAGGTTCAACACCTTCGGAGCAGGCTTGTAGTCGTAGGAAATATATACTCTTTCTCCGGCGCCCACAACAGTTGGTTTCTCACCTTCCAACAGGGTTCTTCCTCCTACATAGTCAGCACAGCCTAACTTACCCCAGCAATAACTACTTTGCGTCACTTTGATCGGGGATGTCCGTGAAGTTACCCTGGGGAGCGGTGGGGATTCTTCATGCACAGGAATACCCACCCGTGCAGCGAAGCCTTCAAGCCTTGTATTATTTATGAGCTGACCGCCTAAGGTTGTTAAATAAAAGAAGAAGATCATAACCAATACTATAAGCAAACCGGTACCCACAATAAGCTTTCGCTTTCTCCTCGTCATGCCTATGCCTCTCCCTTTATCTGATTGTGCTCACTTACGCGGGTTGGACGAAGTGAGCTTGATCAGTTTAATTACAATAAATAAGACAATAACGCATAGTACAAAAATCCGATCCAGATTCAGCACCATGTCCTCATAAGCAACCTTTCCAGGATCCGAATAGAACGTGTATTTTTCATATAAAAGATCAAAATTTACATAATAATCCATACCAGAACTGCGCATAACAGTAACGTTCTTATTTTCTGTTGTAATCCAGGCAGACAGGAAATACAGAACAATAGGGACAAATATAGCTATCAACTTTTTCATATGATCTCCTCTAGATTAGTTATCTATAGTACAAACGTTCATATAATCAAAAAAGTTTAATATTTTGACTCATTCATTTCTGCACAGCATACTCAGATGGTCATCAATCATGAACTCTATTCGCTTCGCTTCCAGCCTGCCTGGCTGCATGATCTGATGAATTGCCAGTCCATCAATCAAAGCATACAGCTTCTCGGTCTCAATCTCAGGCTCCAGATTAGAGCTGGCGAGCCCGCGTTCTACTAAGGTATCAATGACAAATTTAGATGTCCTGTACAGGCCATCATGCATTTCATTGCTTAATGTTCTGAGTTCTGGGTGAATCAAGGCCTTCGCGTTAAACGAGAACCAAACCTCCATTTCTATCGTTCTCTCATCATCAAGGGGTAGAAATTGCAAAATGAGCTGCTTCAATTCCTGAGTTATGGGCCCGTTAAATGTCATCCGCTCAATGCGCTTCTCGATCCGTTCACGAAAAATGTTCATACAGAAGGCAAAAAGCTCTGCCTGAGTAGAGAAATAATGTCTCATTGACCCAACGGATAAGCCTGCTTCCGCCGCGATGTTGCGCACACTCGCTTGCTCTAATCCGGACCTCCGAATAACCTGAATTGCCGCATCGGCAACCCGTTGTCTTTGTTTATCATGATCTACAATTTTTGGCATAAGTTCATTATAAGTTTTTGTCTTATTTAATACAACGTGTTATATTCTTTTTAGTACGATGTACTATAAAGGAGGTTGTTATGATATCCAATCACTTGAATCAACCTGATACACCCGTAAAGGCATCTAAAAAGTTCCGATGGAGGAGAACATTCCTCCTCTTGTCTGCTGTCCTGCTACTGCTGGTCAGCTCCGGATTCGGATATGAGTGGTATGCATCAAGGCAAGCGAAGGCGGATTATCCACCGCCCGGAAGGCTGATAGATGCGGGAGGCTACAAGCTGCATATCAACAAAATCGGCAGTGGATCCCCCACCATTCTCCTTGAGGCTGCGTCTGGAGAGACAAGTCTCTCCTGGAAGGACATCCCGAAGGAGCTGGCCAAATCTGCCACAGTGGTCAGCTATGACCGGGGAGGCTTCGCTTGGAGTGAGCAAGCAACGACACCGCGAACGGGGCCCAATATTGTCCGCGAGCTGCATACTGCGCTGAAGAATGAGGGTATTCAGGGGCCCTATCTGCTTGTGGGTCATTCTCTTGGAGGGGTGTATTCCAGGCTGTTCGCACAGACCTATACGGAAGAGGTTGCCGGTCTGGTACTTGTTGATGCCAAGCCTGAAGATGATGATACAAGAACCGCTCCCATCTTGGCCGAGGAACATTTTCAGAAGCCTACCCCTTCTGCCTTTGTCTCTAAGCTATTGAAGCAGTCTGGAATTATGCGCATCTTCCAGGACAGTCTGTTAGAGGGCCTTGTTAAGGAGAGTGACCGCCCTGAATTCATCAATGTCATTGCCCAGCCCAAATACTTCGATGCTGTTGAGGAAGAGGGGGAATCCGTACCTCAATTAGCTAACCTGGTGCGCGGGCATCAATTAGGCGCTCTACCCATACGGGTTATTGCCCGTGGACTTATTCCGCCTGAGAATGCCCGATCCGGACTCTCTGCAGAAGCCGGTAAGCGTATTGAAGAAATTTGGCAAGAAGGCCAAAGGGAGATGCTGAGGCTATCTACAGACAGCAAGTTAATCATTGCCAGGAACAGTGGGCATTACATCATTCATGATGAACCTGGACTCGTCATTAAGGTTATTCAGGATTTGATACAAGAAATCGCTGAGCGGACACCAAACAGACCTTAGCTCCAGCTAAGGTCTGTCCATAAGCTCAAATGGAACGGTCGCCATTTCCTGTCCGTTCACAATAATACCCAGCCGATGCATTCCCGGGTAGTACTTGCGCGTGGTAATCGGCTTGAAGGATTGCTTTTTCACTATAGTAGTGACACCCGGGTTATACAACCTCTCGGACAGCTTGAACCGCTTCAATGACAGCTGTCCATTGCTTCTCATGTATCCGATCTCATATTCGATGCGTACCTTCCTAGGCTCGTCCGACTGGTTGAGAATATCGAAGGAGAAGTGCAGGTAATCGCCGACGATAACGCTTGGATTAATCACGGTGAGTACTTGAACCTCCAGGGCTGAACAATCTCCCAAGCCGAACAGTGCAAGTGCCTGCGGGTTACCTCTCTTGATCAGAGTCCGCAAGCCGTGCCTGACAATCCAGTCTGTATTCGGGTTGTGTCCGTTCCACTCTTTTGCAATATCAAGTACAAGCTCTGGATGATCCTTCGAAATGTCATTGAGATTATTCGCCACACTCTTGCGGACATATTCGGAAGTATCCTCCTTCAATGCTTCAAGGATCGGCAGAATGGGCTGAGGATCTTGCTTGAATAAGGTCAAGCTGATGCCCCAAGGCAACCTCGGTCTGCATCCTTCTGAAGCAAGCCTGCGGACATGCTCACTGTCACTCGAAGACCATTTCAGCATTTGCTGCATCATCCGCTCAGGGTCTTGAATGATGAACGGTCTCACCGCGAATTCCGAGCTGGAAGAGGATGTGAAATGCTCCAGAGCGCGAATTGAGATATCGTAATGCTCAAGACCATTCAACTCAACAAAATCCGGGAAGAATAAATATTCAAACCCCTTGCACTTCGGCGCAATCTCGGTCAGAATGCCAATCGCATCCCCATAACGATCCGGCAGAGTTCGCGTCAACGTGGCTGCTATGTGACGGATCCGCTGCTTAAGCTCCCGGTCTTCCCAAGCGTCATCATAGATGAGGTTAAGGAAGGTCTGTTCATCGAACAACGAATAGGCTTCCTTTACAATACATACGAATTGATCAAAGAAATCTCTTGAATACAAGTCCTTCAGTGCATCCATCAGAACCAGCCCCCTATCTTGGTCTGATGATAACTGAAATAACTTGCAATGTCTATTTGGACCTGGACCATCACGTCCATGGCTAACAGGAACGGGCTGTCCCTCTAAGTCATGGAATGACTTGTTAGAACAGCCCGCGTTGGAAGTAGTATAATATGAGATATCTATTCTACTTAATTCTCTGGACAGCAAAAGAAATAGACTGTGCCCGAAACTCCGTAGGCTCCTCATACTTGTCCTCTTCTATTGACTGCAGAACGGACGTCTGCTCCAGCACATTCCAGCCATCATACACCTGTTCAAGGATCTGAACTGCTCGGGTTGATGACAAATTGAGCTCTATCAGTGTCTCAAGCTCTTTGCCCGAGTTCATCTCAACCTCCTGTACATTGGTATTCATCCCGATACAGTGGATTCCGCCAAGACGTGTCCCCTGCTTCATCCGCTCCAGAACCTGGATGAGGGCTTCTTCAGAAGAGACATGCTCCAGACAGCCGCAAGCAATTATATAGTCATATTCTTCATTACCAAAATCGGTATGCTCGGCATCGCCCTTCCTCGCATCAACAAGCTCCTCAACGTCATACTGTGTCGCGTTCTCTCGAAGCTTATCCACAGCCTCGTCAAGCAGATCGATACCTGCCACTCTGCTTCCGGATCCCTTAAGCTTAAGGGCTACTGGAATCGTATTCCGGCCAGCACCGCTGCCGAGATCCATAATATTAAGCTTCTTCGTATGTCTCATCAGGCGATCCAGCAGTTCCATAACTAAGGGAATGGGCTCCGACATCCAGGTTCCTGGTTCCAGAATTTCCTTCTCGTTGTACAACTTGCTATGATAAGTCTCTTCAGCCTTGCGGGCTTCCTCGAATTTAGCCTGGTCCATCTCCACTCCACTCCTATTCATGTTGTTCTCACAAGATCTCAACCCCGCGGGGGAAACGGATCATTCCCATAGCTGTTGGATTCGGAGATCTTGCCGTCCTTGTTGTGTATCTTATGTTCCGTCTCTTCCTTCTTCGCTTCTTCCCGGCCCTGGTCTTCAGCAGCAGCCGTGGTTCTATGGTGATTAATCTTGTTCCCGTCCTGCTGGTTATCCCAACCGCCATCCGGATTAGGCGTAGTATGAATAAATTCGTTTGTTTTCGACATTCGTCTTCACTCCCTATAGTTGAATTACAGATCCAATTTACCCGGTTAAACTCTCTATTTCACAAAAGCGAGCACAGCATCCAGCGACTGCTGTGGTGTCTTGGCTATCAGATCGCCGTATTTGTTCAGACGATCTTCCGTATTCAGAAGGTTAAAGTCCTTAGGGTCCACACCTGCCCGAACCTCCTCCCAAAGTAAAGGGGTGGACACGGCAGCATGCACCCCGGCTCTCGGCGTATAAGGCGCTGACAAGCTCTTGCCTGCGGCATGCTGAACATAATCAATGTAGATTTTGTTCCGCCGCTCCTTGATCATCCTCTCAATGGTGAACAGATCAGGATACTTCTCTGTTAGGAATTTCGCGAGAAATCGCCCCACCTTGCGCAGCTCACCAAACGTATAACCCCGCTTCACGGGAATGATAATCTGTACTCCTGTAGCTCCGCTGGTCTTGGGCACAGACTCAATATCCATCGACTCCAGCGCCTCACCGATTAATGCTGCGGCTTCCATCACTCTTGGCGCCAGCTCTTCACTTGGATCGATATCAAGTACCCATTCCGCAGGCTCCACGCCCCCGATATACTCGAAGGATGGATGAAATTCAAGTGCAGCCAAATTGCCAAGCCACAACAACGTTGGAAGAGAATTCAGATTAATATAGTTCACGCCGTCTCTTACAGCGGTATGAACGAATTCTGGAAGCGGATTGGGAGCATTTTTCTGGTAAAAGGACTTGCCTCCCACCCCATTCGGATACCGGATGGTAGTAAGATACCTGTTCTCGCAGTAAGGTAGGAGATAGGGCGCCAGCATAATCAGCTTTTGCAAATACATAGCTTTGTTAATGCCAAGCTCCGGCCAGAGCATCTTATCCGGGTGTGACAGCTCCAGCTCGTATCCTTCCACCTCGAAGATTGCTGTGTTCCCGCTGCTCATAAAGGAATTCCCCCTAAATCTATTAACCTTGGATGCCGAAGAAGTCCCTGAGCGGTGGTCTCCCTGCCGCTTACTCTGGCTTCCAGCGGAATATCAAGCCACCTGACATCGGCATTTCTCAGCCCTTCCGGAAGCTCACAGAAATAATCTTCCTGCTGCGAATGGGCACGGAGCTGTCTCAGCCTCGTCTTCACCCGCTCGTTCAGTCCTGAGGAGATCCGCCCGAAATATTGCTCTCCTCTACGCATCACCAGACTGGAGATTCGCCCACTCTTCCAGATTACGCCTACGATATCCACATCGAAATGAAGGATCGTCTTCCGCTTGAACCAATCTTGGTGATCCTTGCCTTCGCTGTATTTGCCCCAGCGTGTCTTGCACACCATTCCTTCCCAGCCTTGCTGAACTACCCAGCTCCAAATGGCATCGCCATCCTCGAATTCATCAGCTAGATACAGGGGCGGTTCCCATGCTTCTGTCAGCCTCTGCAGCTGCGCTCTTCTCTCCTCATAGGCCAGGCCGCGAAGGTCCAGATCTCCAAGGCGCAGGAGATCGAACATGATGTACTGCACCGGGTTCCGGGTTGCTGCTCTACTAATCAGGGAAGCATCCGTTAGCTTGTCCCGCTGCTGCATAAGCTGAAAGTTGGGCTGGCCGGTAGCCCCATCAAGAATAACGGCCTCCCCATCCAGCAGGAAGGTCCCTGAATACTGGGAGAGGGCCTGAACCAGATCCGGGTAGCTGTTGTTCCTCAGCAGCATTTTCTTGGAATACAGCTCAACTGTACCTTCGTGAACCCAAGCGATTATCCGGAAGCCGTCCCATTTCAACTGGTAGACCCACTCTTCACCGTAAGGATGCTCATCTGTAAGTATGGGTGACATTGGCGTGAAAAGACGCATTGCTTATGAGCCCGTCTTTCTTCGCCGTGGCTTGGCTGTTGTCTTGCCAGCGGATGGTGATTTGGCGGCAGATCTTGAAGATGTGCTGCGAGCTGTTGCTTTGCTCTTGGATTTTGAAGCGGGCTTGGAACCTGTTTTGGCTGAACGCTTTGCTGTCGGCTTGCTTACAGGTGTGTTCTCTGATTCTTCCCCGTTCCCCCCTTCCTTGGCTCCTACTGCTTCCTTGCTCATCTTGAGACTCGCTTTCAGTGCATCCATCAGATCGATGACATTCGTCTTCTTCTCTTCTGGAGCAACTTTCACTTCTTTGCCTTCCACCTTATCCTCGATCGCATCCATTAAGCGCTCCCGATATTCATCTTCGTACTTGCCCGGTTCGAATGGTGCGGCGAGCTGGTCAATCAGCATTCGGGCCATTTCCAGCTCCCGTTCATCTACCTTCGTCTGCTTCGGCAGGTTAGGAATCTGTTCCTTCGGACGAATTTCTTCAGCATAATACATCGTTGACATGGAGAGGACCCCGTCCACAATCCGCACGGCAGCCAGACTGCTCTTGGAACGGATGCTGACATTCGCGATACCGATTTTCTTTGTATCGAGAAGCGCCTCCACCAGCAGATTATATGCGTGCTCGCCGCTCTCCTCCGGAGCTAGATAATACGTCTTCTGGAAATAAATCGGGTCGATCTCGGAGAGGTCAACAAAGTCGAGAATCCGGATTTCACGTGATGTCTCCGAAGCAAGCTTCTCCAGCTCTTTTTTCTCAAAAGTCACAAAATGTCCCGGTTCATATTCGTAACCCTTGACGATTTCGTTCCAGCCCACATTCTCTTCACATTTTGGGCATGTGCGGTGATACTGGATAGGAACATTAAATTCCTTATGCAGCATTTTCATTGGAATATCGTTGTCATGAGTCGCGGTGAACATTTTGACCGGGACATTGACGAGACCGAAGCTGACTGCACCTTTCCATACCGTTTGCATCTTGAGCCCTCCATTTGGTCAATTCCCCGTGCGGGTAGATTACTTCGTATTACCCTTAAGCAGCGGCCTGCTAATCAGGTTAGATGCATACCTTACCGGGGCGGGAATTCGATACATGACCAGGTTCCAGAATGAATCCTGCCAGAGCTCGCTGTCGGATGCAGCCACATGCAGATCTTCAACCAACGGATTCTGGTAAGGCAGCCAGAGATCCTAAATTGACGAATCCTTGAAATGGGTATAAAATTTAAATTTACCTTGATAATATGGATGAACCCCTTAAATTGGGGTGCTTCCATAGAAATATGGATGAACCCCTTGGATTGGGGTGCTTCCATAGAAATATGGATGAACCCTATGAAATTGGGCTGAACTCCATACACAGAGGTATTTATATATTTCCAATAGTTAGGGTGATTGCATTGTCCAGTCCATACCAGATTCTATTATTTTATAAATTTGTTAATATAGAGGATCCGGAAGCTTTTACTGCTGAACACCTTCAATATTGTAAGGACTTAGGTATAAAAGGCCGTATCCTGATCGCCAAAGAAGGCATCAACGGTACTTTATCCGGCACTGTGGAACAGACCGAGAAATACATGGCTGATCTGCGCGCTAATCCTTTGTTCGAGGATATTGTGTTCAAGATTGATGAATCTGAAGGACACGCCTTCAAAAAGCTGTTTGTACGCCATCGGCAGGAGCTCGTTACCTTCCGGGTTGACGACAGAGAGCTTGATCCGAACAAGATCAGTGGTAAAAGACTGTCGCCCAAGGAATGGCACGATACGCTGGAGCGTGATGATGTCATTGTGATCGACGGCAGAACCGATTATGAGTATGATATCGGCCATTTCAGAGGCGCGATCCGGCCTGAAGTGGAGTCATTCCGCGAATTCCCGGAATGGATCAAGGAGAATTTGAGCGAGTACAAAGACAAGACCATCCTGACCTACTGTACAGGTGGTATCCGCTGCGAGAAGCTGTCTGGCTATTTGCTTACAGAGGGCTTCAAGGACGTCGCCCAGTTGGAAGGCGGTATTGTGACTTACAGCAAGGATCCTGAAGTACAAGGCCGGCTGTTCGACGGCAAGTGTTACGTGTTCGATGAGCGGATCTCCATCCCCATTAACCATACCGATGAAGATATCGTGGTCGGAGAATGCTATCACTGCGGAACAGCCAACGATCATTATGTGAACTGCCCTGTCTGCAACCTCCAGCATATCAGCTGCCCTGAGTGTGAAGAGAAGCATGAGCATTACTGCTCCGATGCGTGCAGAGAGAAAGCAGAAATGGTTGTATAAACGTAAGGAGCTGTCCCAATGTTGAACCTGGGACAGCTCCTTTTTGCCTGGATATTCGATCGAGCAAGGGGAACTGAGTTGTGTTCTGTATGGTAAGCAGGGTTGGTCTTGGTTGGTCTTGGTTGGTCTTGGTTGGTCTTGGTTGGTCTTGGTTGGTCTTGGTTGGTCTTGGTTAGGCTCGGCTGGTTTAGGTCGGTCTGAGCCGGTCAGGGCTCAGACCTGCTGCTTCATTTCAACGGCCAGCGCATGCAGTTTGTTAATGGTATTCCAGTTACGGGAGGTGGACGGAATCTTGGTTTTCACAAGTGCATCTCCTAGCTTGGAATCCAGGATACTGCGGCGGAAGAGGAAGTACACCTCTCTACCCACCACCGCGAACTCATCATTAGCCTTCTCACATTGTTCAAGCTTCTGTAGTCCCTCTTCAGACAACGGCTCTCCGAGCAGGGATACATATAGACTTTCTCCATCACTTAGTTCACGATGTGCGAACGGCGAATGAACGATTAGATCCTCCAGTTCCTGCGAAGTCCGCAGCATGACTTTGAGTCTAATCCCGAAAGTGGTATAGATCTCATCTTCGATCTCTATTGCAAGCGAAGCTTCATCTTTCTCTGACTCAAACAGAACATTCCCGCTTTGAATATATGTCTTGACCCGCTTCAGACCTCTGTTCTCAAGGGCTGTTCTCAGATCAGCCATCTTGATCTTGTTGTTACCCCCCACGTTAATCCCCCGCAATAAAGCTATGTAGATCATTGTACCACCTCCATAATAAATTCTGGACCTACAATATATTCTGCAGGCGCAACGCTTCCGAGAAATAACCTAATTCTTCAAGTTTATCGCATATTAGATTAAGTGAAGGTGTATCCCAGATTGCCTGATTCTGATAATCTCTTACAAAAGCCAAGATAGTTTCGAGCTGCTCCGTCTCAAGGAAGTTCTTGAGTATCTCATAATCCCTACAAGGGATGATATCCTGCTTCCACCAAGGATGCTTTCTATAACTATCACGACGATTGCTCGATATTGGCATTATACCCAGACCATCTTGTGTTTCTAGCACGATCTCTCTTCTACGTTCTGCCCGAAGTTCCTGAATATATGTATATGCATTCTTAATTGGCCGAAGATTAAGTGAGGATTGTGCCGATTCAGCTGCTATTTCTTGTTCTGCCTTCCAACTTTTATAATCAAAATAAACACTTGTCGTGTCCTTTTCCTGTTCTTCCAAAAACTCTACATAGGCTTCCTCACTCAGAAAGTCATTAAAGAGCAGGTCTGCATTTCCACACAACTGAAGAGAAAAGAAATCCTTAATATTTCTTGCCACTACCTGAATCGCGGTTGGATTCATAGGTGATACACGAATAATTAAGCATTCATCCAAGTTGTCGTATCGGCCAAAGTCAGTCAGAAATGCATAATGAACCCCGTCCGCACCTGTATTTGCAAAATTAACAGCATCCACAGGGGTGCAAAAATAGCCGTTTGTCCCTTCGTAATCTAATTTCAAAAAAAGCCCAGACGGCGTTTCCAGTTCACGCAGTTTTGGAGTGAGTTCTTTCTCCCATCGTATCACTTTACTCAGAAAACTAGAATCTTTCATTTCTTTACAACCTCCACCTGTTCTAAAACAACTTTGCCCATACATGCTGCGACATTCCCTTTAACAGCTTATAATAACAGTAATCCATACAATTCTTATCTATATCAAGAACAACTTACAGACATAGGGGGATGGCGCGAATGGAACTTGTTCCTTATATCCTTATTATTCTGGTTGCGGTAATTGGCGGTGTCAGTACGCTTGTGATTGGCCATTCCGCAGCCAACAAGGTTAGCAATCCAGAATATGACAGACGGACAAAAGGGAATTGGAGACGGTTATCATGGATTTATATCGCTGCCACAGTATTAAGCTTTACAGCGGCAGCGATCTACTTGTCCACTAATTCCTGACAGAAACAAGAAGCATCTGACCTTAGTTCAGATGCTTCTTGTTTCTGTTTATTTTGCGTAAGTGGGATTGATTGCCTGAAGGATTGCCACCTCTTGTCCGCCGATCTCTTTTACCTTGCGTACCTGGTTCTTAGACCTTGTATACCGGTGAAGCACATAGACATTTTCTTCGCCCGCGCTTACAAAATCGAACTCCTTGCCATTCTTATGCCACACGACCACGAGTGTGTCCTCATATACGACAGAAGTCGGAATATCCAGCAGCATCTTTTGATCCGTCTGGTAGAGTGCCACACTGCTGCGGGTATTGTCTCCATACGCCAGAGCCAACTGGTTCCCACCCGGGGCCCATTGATAGGCGTGGATAGTATCTACCGTTCCCCTGCCATTTCTGCTTAAATAATCATTGAGCGGATAATATCCGCCCGTTTTCATATTTACAATAACCAATCGATGTCCATTACTATGCTTGAGGTGTATGGCTAAATATTGTTGATCTGCTGATAAAGAGACCGCAGAGATTGCGGTGTGCCTTTGATCCACTTGGATAGGGTAGCGGTGGTCTCCCTTAGACACCGTTATAGCACCAATCTCTGAAGCTGCTCCCTTCTGATCCGTCTGAACCATCGCAGCAAATAACGATACCCCTTTCTCTTGCCAGCTGATCTGTCCAGAATCTTGAATCCGCACCTCGCTAACCGTGCGGATATCATAGATTCCCTTATACAATTGCCTGTTCGCCTGGGCTGCGTTCTGATTCCTCGCCTGCTGATCGTATGCTGGTGTACGAAGCTCTTCCGCCTGTGCTATAGGAAGGCCGCCCTTATGGGCACATCCAACTAATACTGCGAATGCCATTATGATTACGGCTGTGCTGAAGAAGAATCTCATCTGTCTGCTCCCTCCCTGTTGCCTTGTGGGTATCTGATTCAAGGTAAACTGTATTAATTAAGCTCGATCTGCTTACCAGCAGGAAGCAACCATTCCTTCAATACCCGGTCGACTTCTGAAATATAGATCGGCTTGGCGATGAAATCCTGCATTCCACTAGCCAGACAGTTCTCCTTGTCCTCATTCTTCGCAAAAGCCGTGACCGCAATGATAACAGGCTTATGAAGATGTTCCGGATGCTTTCGAATGGAAGAAGCCGCTTCCAGGCCATCCATCATTGGCATTTGCACATCCATGAAGACGAGATCATAACTCCCCTTCAGAACGGCCTCTACCGCTTCCCTCCCGTTAGATACGATATCGGCATTGTACCCTCTTCGAGCCAGAATGGTGTGCAGCAGCTTCTGATTCACCGGATGGTCTTCAGCGATAAGAATTCGAAAGTGTTCTGGTCCCGCTGTAAGAACGGGAGTCAAATTGCCCGATTCTGATGCATCGAGTCCCTCAAGCTTATCAAGGTCTGAAGATGGCCCGGATGAATCCCGATATGGGCTGGAGTGTATCGTGAATGTGAAAGATGACCCTTGTCCGGGTTCACTGTCCACGTATATCGTCCCTCCCATAAGCTCCACCAGCTTTTTGCTGATGGCAAGTCCCAGACCAGTTCCTCCATATTTCCGGTTGATGGAGGGGTGAAGCTGGGAGAATGACTGGAAGAGCTGGCTCTGCAGATCCAAGGGAATTCCAATTCCAGTATCCTGAATAATGAACTCCATGATCAGCGATTCGGGCGAATATCTTAATTTTTTGGCAGATACCGACAGCTTGATTGTGCCTTGATCTGTGAACTTCACCGCGTTGCTGACCAGATTAATAAGCACCTGCCGCAGCCGCACCTCGTCTCCCATAATCGAATCGGGAACGGAGGCATCAATCTCATAGATAAGCTTGACCTGCTTCTCTTCCGCCTTGGGAGCGAATAGCTCGATCACATTCTTCATAACCTGAGCAGGGCTGACAGGATCACGGCTGAGGACCATTTTACCAGCCTCAATCTTACTGAAATCGAGAATCTCGTTCAGAATATGCAGCAGCGAATTACTGCTCTGGACAATGATGTCAGTATATTCCTGCTGTTCCTCATCCAGTTCCGTAGTAGCGAGCAGACTGGTCATTCCGATTATGCCATTCATAGGCGTACGCAGCTCATGACTCATAATGGCAAGAAACTCCGATTTGGCACGATCCGCTTGTTCCGCCGACTCTTTGGCCCGAATAATCTCCTTCTCATCGGTTACGTCACGGAAGACAATAACTGCACCTATGCGCTCTCCCTTGTCGACCAAGGGACTGATCCGGTACTCCACCAGGAAGCTCGTTCCATCCTTCTTCCAGAAAATCTCTTCCTTGCTCTGGTACCAGCGACCTTCCTTAACCGCCTTGTAGATCGGTGTCTCTTCAGGCGCATAATAGGTTCCGTCTCCACGAGTCTGCTGGATCCAGTTCAGATGGAAATGTCCGATAATATCTTTGGCATCAAGACCCAGCATGGCTGCTGCTGCCGGATTGATGAAGGTGGTCTTCCCCTCATTGTCCACACCAAATATCCCTTCGGATACCGAGCTCAGGATGAGGGTATATTCATTGCTCAGCTTCTCAATCTGCTTGATGTAATCATTGCGGTCTGTGATGTCACTGGAAATTCCGTACACACCCACAATTTCTTCATCAATAACAATCGGAATGTTGGCTACCGAAATATCCACCAGATGTCCCTGCTTATGAAGAATCGAAATTTCGTAATTCTGCGGGAACCCCTTAGCTGCCAAGTTGAAATGGTGAAGGGTCTTGGAAATGTAGGCTTCTGGCACGAGCGGCCCGAAATAATTGCCTATCAGCTCTTCCAGTGTATAGCCCGTTAGCAGCTCCAAATTCTCATTTGCCGTCAAGTAGTCTCCGTTCAAGTTCATGGAATAGACTGCTGCGGGATTGTATTCGAACAAGGACTTGTAGCGGCTTTCGCTCTCTTTGAGCATTCGCTCCGAATGCTTACGGGAAGAGATATCTTGGGCAATCCCATAAGCCCCGACGATCTGATGGTTCACAACTATAGGAAGCAGGGTAAGACTGATATCAACCAGCTGCTCTCCCTTTGAGAGAATACGGGTCTCATAAGAACTTGTCTTCCCGCCGAATACCTCCAGGATACTTAGATTAATTTCTTCCTGATCATTGGCACCGAAAAACGGCAGGAGCAAGCTTCCCATTACTTCTTCACGGGAATAACCAATCAATGCCTCCAGGCTTGTATTGACCGAAATTAACCTGCCCTCAAGATCAATCGCAAATATACCCGCAGGGTTATACTCAAATAGCGACTTATACCGGCTCTGACTCTCCTGCAGCCGCTGCTCAATCTGTCTGCGCTCTGTAATATCGCGGGAGACCGCAACTACTTCCTTAACCTGCCTGGATTCATCGTAGACATAGATAGAGGAAGTCTCAAACCATACATAGGACCCGTCCTTGCGTTTGAATCGGTATACAACAGTCTCGGGGCCTAGACCAAGCTGATTCATATCGAGATAATATTTGACCGCATCCCTGTCTTCTTCATGGATAAAGGATAATCCGGAGACCCCTATAATCTCTTCAGGCTCATATCCCAGATTACGGCAGGCGGGAGATGCATAGAGAAATGTGGCTTCCTCATCCGCTGCATGTCTGGAGATGAAGTCCAGCGAGCTTTCCGAGATTAACCGGAAGTCCCGTTCACTTTCTCTGAGCTTGTCGATCGTCTCCTTGCGTTCGGTAATATCCTGAACCGTCCCCAGCATCTGGATGGCTTGTCCGCTAAGCGGATCTACTTCCATCTTCCACCTGGAATACAGTGTCCTTATAGTTCCATCGGGTCTGATCACACGGTATTCCGCTTCCCCGTCAATTCCTTTGGATATCGTGCTTTCATACACCGCGACAATCCGCTCCAGGTCCTCTGGATGAATAATTTGTGTCATGGGCTTCATCGTGTCCACGGGCTCGACGCCATAACTCAAGATCCTTCTCATCTCCTCCGAGAAGTTAACCTTGTTGTTAGTAATGTCCCAATCAAAAGTACCCACATTCGCTATACTTTGAGCTTCTGCCAGCATTCTCTCAAAGTTGACTCTATCCGTAATATTCCGGCCAATGGCAAGAACCTTCTCAATATTATTAGATTCATCCCTGACAATTTGAAATGAGGTCTCAATCCACAGATAATGACCATCCTTGTGCCGGACACGTCTTCTATACACATCACTATCCGAATATAAGGTATTATCACGCATCATATGATCGGCATCTTGAGGGTGATAGAACATGGTCCGGTGGCGGCCCAGCATTTCAGCTTGTGTATAACCCAGCAAGGATTCGCAGGAAGGAGAAATATACGTAATATATCCATCGGGTGTACTCACAGTAATCAGGTCGGGAGTGTTGCTGGTAATCAATTTATACAGATCATTATTGATCTCCAGCTGCCCCATACCCGGAGGTTGAGCCGGAAGCTCCATAAATTGTACTACCAAGCATTCAGTTACGCTGGAAGCGTTATCTACAATCGGGACAATCTCCAGCTTAAGGGTTAATGTCTCACCTGATCTATGCACATAACGTCCCATTAGACTTATTTCTTGTTGATCCTTAACTGAAGCCGGCGGATCCGGGATCAGCGAAGATAAGCTTGGATGTCTGTCATCCGGGTGAAGCAGCACCGCAGGCTCATGAGCCAGCAGCTCTTCTTCCCTGTATCCGAACAACTTACCTAAAGCAGGATTCACCATGAGGAACCGGCTTCCATTCGGGTCCATTACCGCTGTACCTATGGGTGATCGTGTGTATAATTGATTGAAAATTGCCAGTTGGGTAGATGAGGACACCGCCACTGCATAGGCCTCCTTATACATAGAAATGACTTATCTTAGTTGATAACTTAAGTATACGATATTCTTTAGTGAAATACTTTATATTCGGTATCAAGTATATATATCCTAAAAAGGGCCCCAATGAAGCATCGGGGTCCGTCTTTTCGGTTAACTTTCCAAACTTTATTTACAGAGGAATCAAAAAGAGAGCGTAACAACTCCGAAACAGGCGGCGTTAAGCAGGAAGGTAATCACACCTCCAAGAATAAGCCCCTGGGCCAAGCCAACTTTCTTTTTGACTAGCGCTATTACAAGGGCTGGAATTAAATAGACAACCTGAGCTATACCAATTGCGAAATAGGCGAAAGGAAACACAACAAGCAGTACGTGCAGAAGGGCTAACAGCAGCACGCCATTTAGCACTTCTCTGCCATGGTTCGGCTTCTTCTGAAGATCATGATGCTCATCAGGGTTCGGATCGTTCCGGTAGTCCGCTTGCTGGACAAGCTGCCGATCCTGCGAAGGAGCAGGCGAAGAGTCTTCTGTTAAATGGTCTTTGTCATCACTCATATTCTAGCTCCTTCCAGCTCGGCCTTCAGCTGTTTCAGATTCTCCTCCAGATCCCCGCGATAGAACATGTTATAGGTATCAAACGGGATAATTCGTCCATCTGGATGGACGATATGAACACAGGATTTCTTGACTGAGCGGACATCGAAATGATAAGGGTCCAGGAACTGCATGATGATGACCCGGAATACATGATCATAATGAATCGTCTCCGGAGCTTGAACAAGTGGAAGGCAGCACAACAGGCTCTTTAGGGAAAGTGCCGAAGACTCCGGTGAATGATTGGTAGAGAACAGTTCAAATATCCGGTTCTTGATGTTCTCATCCTGTTCAAAAACTATCGTATTGCGCCCACCCTCCAGTAGAATCGCAGGATCCATCATACGTGTTAAAGGGATGACCTCATCTTCCAATTTGAGTGCATATCCCATGGCCAGGCAGTCTGGATGACAAGGAACCGGAACCATATCTTCGGCCTGGAACAGGTTGGACTGGTCAATAATTTGCTGCCGGACTTCACTCAAGGTAAGCCGATCGGTGGCTGGGTCGAACTCTTCCAGACGCCCCGCCGCTTGAATCGGCTGGAAGGTCACTCCTCTGACTGCGCGCTGCTTGAGACCGTACTGGATAATGTCTCCAATTTCGTGGTCGTTCAGCCCTTTCTTTAGTGTGACCACCAATGTCGTTGAAATGTTGAATTCATTCAAGTGCTCAATTGCCTTGCTGCGGATCTGTCTAAGATCTGCACCCCTTAATTCCTGTAAGGTTGACTTCTCAAAGCTGTCGAATTGCAGATAGATCTCGAGCCCCGGAGTGAACTGAGCGAGCTGCTTCACAAATTCGCGGTCCTGGGCGATCCGGATTCCGTTCGTGTTAATCATTAAGTGCTGAATTGGCTTTGACTTAGCCAATCTGAGAATATCGAAGAACTGGGGATGGATGGTCGGCTCTCCCCCACTGATCTGAACGATATCCGGCTCTCCCTCATTGCGTACGACAGCATCCAGCATACGCTCTACCTCTGCTAATGAACGCCATAACTGCTTATCTGGTGAGGAATCGGCATAACAGATTGGACACTTCAAGTTACACTGATCGATGATCTCCACAATCGTCAGGCAGCTGTGCTGCTCATGATCCGGGCAGAGACCGCAGTCATAAGGACATCCATACTTGATCGGTGTGTTCCAATGAAGCGGCATCTCCGATGGCTTGATGAATTCGCGGCAGCGCTTGTAATAATCCACATCGGTGGAGATAAGCACCTTCTCGCGTCCATGCTCGAAGCAGTATTTAGACAGGTACACACAGTCATTTTCGATAATAATTTTGGCTTCTACCTTCTTCATGCATTTAGAACAAATACTGTTTGTTAATTCATAGAATAGATAAGGTCTGTTTTTGGTGGTCATATGGACTTTAGACATCCCTTCACTGCTTGATTTTGGACTATTCTACAAGGGCACTCCCTTGCTGCGTATTAGTTTTGTAGACAAACAAGAAGTAGATCATGCCGAGCGCACAGGCAACCTGTATATTGTTCAATCCCAAATAAAGATGAGGCGTTGGTTTGATGAAATCAACCCAGAATCTGAAGAACAAATATCCGAACATCGACCATTGGTATAACGCCCCATCCGATAAGGGCTTGGAACGTGATTGTCTCGCTCTTTTGACCAAATATAAGGTTAAGGCGAACAGAGACAGGAAGGCAATCTCATACAGCTGGGTTGGATGTCTCATGATGCCATCCCCGTAGTCAAAGCCTGTGATCCATTTCGTCGGAATTCCATGCGTATGATCATCAAGCCCTGTCAAGAAACAGCCGATGCGCCCTATAGCAATTGCAATGAGCAGTGGAAAGGCAAAGTCATCTCCAGTGGAACGGGTGATACCCACACACTTCTTGGCCAGTTCCACGCCGATCAATCCGCCCAGCAGACCGCCAACGATGGTTTTGCCGCCGAGAAGCTCTTCCCCATGCTCCCGGAACGACAATAGAATGGATGGATTCTCAAGCCAGTACAGCAGCTTAGATCCCAGCGCCGCACCCACTGCGGCCCCAACAATAACCCAGAACATTTTACTTGATGGAACATTTGTCTTGCGTCGGGTCCATAAGTAGATGCGAAAGCCTATGAAGTAAGCCAAGGATTCAAACAAAACATGAGGATGAATAACCAGGCTGCCGATATGTATTTGAACTGGAAAATGCACAATTTCCTCCCCTGACCTGTTATTTTGATTCTATGCCATAAATGGTTAATTCAGGATAATCTAAGACTTAATTCTATCATATTCATTTCATAGAAGGGTAGATACTTTTAAATCGTGGTCTCTATATTGCAACATTCTTCCCTGCGGGCTCGTCTAGAGGGGAACAGGAATATTACTCCAAAAAGGGGACTCGATGACCATGAAGAAGAAATACAGCATACTGCTGCTCAGTACAGTATTGCTCCTCGGCGCAGCAATGCCTGTCCATGCCCTTCAGAATACAACGTCTGACATGGCAGCTAACAGAATTAACGTTATACCAATTCCAGGGAACCATCTGGATCCTCAGCAAAAGCTGGACTACGCTTCAGGTATCACCTCCATCGTCAAGGGATTCGACCTCAATCTGAGCAATTACAGATTTATCAAAATGCCGGTAGCCTCCGATTATTTCGACAATATCAGCAATTCGGCCTGGTATTCCGAAGCTTTCGTCATTGCGAAGGTTCGCGGTCTGGATATCCCTAAAGATATAACATCTGATACCCCGATGACCCGGGAACAGTTCGCCCACCTGCTGGCTCAGGCAATCCAGCTGCAAGGGGACTTCCCCGTTGTTGCACGTTATAACACAATTACCGATAGCAGCACTCTGAAGCCAGAGTATGATGGCAGTGTACAGCTTCTGATCAACCTTGGAATTCCGCTCCTTGATACCAAGCTGAACTTTTATCCCAAGTCCCCAGTTACCCGGAGTGTGGCTGCCGGGTGGCTGAATACAAGCATGGAAGTGATTGGAGACATGCAGGCCCAGCTGGATGGCCGTCCGCTTCAGGCGTATAGCGTAAGCACCAAGCTAGTCGATGAGAAGATTACCGAGGTGCAGGTTCATGCGCAAGCACCGCATGCGGGTTATGGAATTCGAATCTCATCCATTGAATTCGATGAAGAGCAGGCTGTGGCCGTAATCTATACAGAGGTTCTTCGGCCCGATCCTAACCGGGTATATGCCCAGGTAATTACTCAGGTCCAAGACACCGCTTATATCCCTGCCGGCTACAAGATCAGGTTAGCGGTAGCGAAGGCCAGTCTCAATAACAGTCCGGCTGCCCGTTCAGAGAACATCTCCCGGTAATCGGCCCTAGTTAAGCGGCTTTCCCGAACAAGGGAAAGCCGCTTTTATTGTTGTGCACGTCCGGCAAATATACGGTTACTAATTACATCCGTTCATGAGTATTCAGACAGGAGGGTATACTGGTATTCATGATTTGTCATTTATGGACTTCGGCGGTATGCTTACCTTGCTGTCCATTTATTTAGACTTTGAGACGGAGGCATGGTTATGAGACAAAATCTGCTGTCCAGAAGCTTGGGCTATCAACCTGGAAAACACAATTGGAGAAGAGAACTCACCTCCGGCTTGATCTCATACTTCTCGGTCGTTTATATCGTCATGGTGAATGCCGCAATCTTAAGTGATGCGGGAATGCCGCTGCAGGCCGCCATGGTTGGGACTCTGCTTACTTCGATCGCGGGGTGCCTGCTCATGGCTTTCCTTGGCAAGTCTCCAATTATTGTCGTTCCCGGCATGGGGATCAACGCCTTCTTCACTTATACCCTAGTACATTCCATGAAGCTTACCTGGCAGGAAGCACTTGCTGTTGTAACTGTAGCAGGTCTGTTATTTGCCATAATCGCATTTACCACACTGTACAAAAAAATCAGTGATGCCATCCCGCACAATCTTCAACATGGAATCAGCGTTGGCATTGGATTGTTCATGACCTTTATCGGCCTGCAAAAAAGCGGGATTGTGATTGCCCATCAGACCACCTTTGTCACGATTGGTCATTTCAATGACCCTGGTGTCATCACCGCCTGCGTTACCTTGCTGCTGGCTCTCGTACTCTTTGTCCGCAAAGTTAAGGGGGATCTCCTGATCAGTATCCTAGTGGGAACTGCACTTGCTTTCATCCTAGGCGCGGTTAATCGGGATCCGGGCAAGCTTGGCGGCAGACCACTCGAGGAGTACGATGAGCTCTTCGGCAGACTTTCTATATATCCGGCAATTACAACCCTCGCATTCTGGATTGCTGTCTTCTTGCTGCTGCTAATTATTATCTTCGAGAATATAGGTCTCATCGGAGCACAGACCCGGATGATTGAACGGCCGGAGACCTTCCGGGGAAGCCTTCGCGCCATATCATTATCCAACATCACCGCCGGTATATTCGGCAGCAGTCCTACCATCGCAGCAGCAGAGACGACAGCGGGAATTGCTGCAGGAGGGCGCACGGGCCTGTCAACATTCGTGACTGCCCTGTTGTTCGGCGCCACCTTCTTCTTCATCCCACTGCTGACTTATATTCCGGATAGTGCCATTGCTCCGATTCTGATCATAATTGGCTGCTTGATGGTGCAGAATATCCAGGAGATGAACTTCAACGATTTCACAGAAGCTTTTCCCGCGTTCCTTGTCATGGTTATGATCCCGTTCACCTACAGCATTGTAGACGGCATGGCATTCGGATTCATTGCTTACCCTATTGCCAAGCTTGCGGCCGGGCGGGCCAGAGAAGTGAGACCCGCTATGTATGTCATTACAATATTGTTCCTTGCTAACTTTATTCTGCATGCTCTTATGTAGGAATTTAGGGACTACACATGAAGCAGCCCCGCCACCTGTGGACGGGGTTGCTAGTGCGTGTTATCTCCCCTAGGAGACCACACGCAGCTGTAAGCACGGGAACCATTCTATTCCGTAAACATAGATATCAAGAATAGCGTATGATTCTTACCTTTGTTTTCTTGATAGTATTTAGTTCTTCCATTACAAGACGGCTGTTCTCTTCAGAATGCTTGTGAGTGGACACATGTGCTCTGAAGGGCCGCTGTCTCTTCGTAAGCCTGCCAATCTCGGTTCTTAATTTGCGGATACGATACTTCTTGTTCATGTACTCACCACCTTTCTCAGCTGGAATGTTCCGCGTTGGCCAGGGTGGGTCAATTAGGTCAATTACCTGTCCTTCCTACGCACAGTCTATGCCACTCGATTAATTTGACAACGGCCAACACCCATGTTGTGCAAAAAAAGGTTTGTAAAATCCGCTTTCGGGTAATTATAAGTAAGGCTGTACAGATTGAAGACATGCTACTTCAAGGAGGTAATACTAATGAATCACAAATCCGAAGATCAAGTTCGTAATGAGCAGGATAAGAACCGCGATTCCCTTGCGGAGCAGAAGAAGATGGAGAATGGCGTAGATATTGAACCCGAAGCTGATGAGTGGGTGGCCAAGCCGGTTCCCTTCACCAATGAAGATCTGAAATAAGATCCACACTATATAGGCTGCAGATTAATTGCGAGTATATAGGAAATGAAATAATCCAAAGAACACCGCTTAAGTCTGAAGACTAAGGCGGTGTTCTTTGGATTTCAAATTTGGCTCCCGGTTATTTAAGGGCAGCGTCCTTCGACCAGCTGATAGACAAGTCTACTCCGTTCGCATCGCCAGAGGCGCCTCCGGTAATGCCGATGGTGTTCCCATCCACCTCACCCGTGAAGAGCAGCATATCCGATTGAACCATTTGCATGGAATTGGTGACATTATTGTCTTTGAAATACTGTTTGTACAAAGTCTCAAGCTCACTAAACTCTTTGCCCGTATGGAGAGTAACAACAATGGATTCCTTGCCATCCGTGTTCGACTCGATTGAACTCGTTACCTCAGCATCATCCGGCAGCGGAATATTTTTAGGAAAGCTGTCCGGAATCTGTTTACTGCTCTTAAATGTGCTCTTACTTCCGGATCCATCGTTCTTATTGCTCTCAATTTGAACTGTGTTCTCATCCGAATTCGTAATCGTTGTTGTCTCGCCTTCATTGCTGTTCACGGTGATCCCGCTTCCATCCTTCTTCACTTCCGCTGTACCATTCTCTGTCTTGATCGTTGTGGTGCTTCCGCAAGCCGATAGGGCCAAAGTAAGTACAAGACACGGCAGCCACATTAACATCTTTTGTTTAGTAATCATCCCTCAAGTTCCTCTCCTAATAACAAGACTTCAATTCTTCTGCTTAACAAGCAGCCACACCAGATTATGCCATATGGACAAGTACGAGTAAAACCATTTTGTGGATTTTACTGAAAAATAGTTAATTGGTACAGTATGCAGCCCGTATGCATCCTTGGCTGAACAAAATGAGCCCTTGGACCTAGTCAGCATAATAAAAAGAACAGTATAACGAGATCTCAATACTCGTATACTGCTCTTGTGGTTATTCCCTATTCAGCGATTCCCTCACGGTCTTCCAGCGGTGACGATACTTCTCAAGATTGGGGTGCATATGCTGAGGCTCCACGGGAAGAAGGAGTCTCAGCTTCACGATCCATTCCTCAAATGAGGAATAGGCAGCAATCTGATTGGCTGTCACAGGCGATACATACAAGAAATAAGGCGAAGCGTATTTGTCGGTCAAATGTCTGAGCGCTGCTTCCAGCGGCGTGTATTTTTTGCGCTTACCTTCCAATCCTTCCACCACTACACCTGAATGAGAGGTATGATTCTTCCAGTCGTAGAGACGCTGCTCCCGCTTATGGTAGGCTGTGACGGATTCCTTGGACATTCTTCGCACCGTCTCCTCATGAAGCGGATAGAGGACCAGCTTCTTGAAATCAAGCTTCTTAACGAGTTCAGCCGCTGCTTCCAATTCCTCGTCTGTCGTCTGCTCGAATATATCATAAAAGATTAGCGTACCTTTTCTTGTCTCTTCGGGCGGTTCATACCCATAGGGCACAGATATGCTGCTGCGTCTCAAATCAACACCAGCCCTTCTTCAGATTATTGTCCTGCTTCACCTAGATGTTCCTTGCAGAAAGCTGCTACTTCGGCAAGCTCATCTTCTTCAAGGTCGAAATCCATATATTTATCGGTTACACGTTCGTGAATATGATACTTAACAATTCCCATCTTGCCCTCTTCTCCCCCGTAGATGACCCTAAGGTAGATCCCGTTCTCCGAGTACAGCTCGTCCTCTTCATCTATATCGAGATCCAGAATGAACTCGTAACGCTTCCCGGTCAAGATACCGAACGGGTCTTTAACCAGCTCTACACTGTATGCTGTAATATTATCCATCATCTACGCCCTTTCCATGCGGGCGGTTGATCCAGAGCTTACATTTTATCAAAGAAACCTGGATATTATCCCGCAGCTGTGACTAGTTTCAATATTTGTTCCTTTATAATAATCGAAATGAACAGACAAGTTCAACCTGGCTGATATATCGAAGTGTTCTGAATATAAAATACAACAAGAGGGTTGAGCAGGTATCCTTACCTGTTCAACCCTCTTAATCGGCAGCCCAAAGCCCAGAGTTAATCCTGACCGGCTTACCTCTCAGTCTGCTCCTTCAAATAACGATCCAATTCCTCGGACCACAGTCCTTCATTACTGTCCAGCAGCTCCAGTACCTTCTTGATGGTTGTCAGCAGCTGACTGTCAGCGGTTCCCTTCTGTATAGCTGCCTCATATGCTGTACGCACTTTAGGAAGCAGCGTTGTGAACTGATAATTGCTGTTCTCATTATATACCGGAGTGTTGCTTGAACCGAAGAAGACATGGAACCTCATCCCTTCATACTCAAGCTTCATTGCTTTTGCCCGGTTCGATTTCGGATAGCTCTTCACGAAGTTCTCAAGCGCCAGCGTCCGTCTGATTAATTCGTCCCAGCTGATCACGATCGCCGCATCAGAGAAGGCAGGCTTGTTCGTCTGTACGGACATGATATCAATATAGGTTGCGATATCCTTGGTTACGTAAGGTTTGAAGGCCTTATAGCCTTCATAGTCCATGGTAAGGTAGTACATCCCCTCGCTGGTGCCTACCTTGTAGCCTTTGTCCCGTGCCTCAATCAGCAGGCTCCGGATCTTGGTGTCTTTAATCAATTGTAACAACGTCGGATAGGACAGGTCCTTCTTCTTGCTATAAGCGGATTCTAATGCCTTCTGTACTTTCGCAGGATACAGCTTCGCACTGGCAGCTTCCAGCTGAGCCTTTTGGGCATTCTCCAAATGCAGAGTCATAATCATGGCAGGGTAAGCTTTGACTTTACTGATATTCTTCAGCAAATACTGTCTCGCGACAGCAAGCTTGCCCGGTTTCTTAATGTAGGTTTCGTATACCTGAAATACCTTATCCGAGGTTGTGGCAGCAGCCAGTGAGGTGGGCTGCGCTGCAGCCGATACATTAGTACTATATGCGGTGCCGGCAAGCCCCGCCGTTAAAGTAATAGATAATCCGAGCATGATAGCTTTCCTGAGCGGATGATTCTTCGCAGTAGTGATCAAATTCATAAGAATTCCTCCTAAGTATTGGTGCATCTCCAGTTTATATCCATTAGACGTACCAATCTGGAAAAAGTTTCACCTGTACAGCCTCTTTATCGATTCGAACTCCGGTACCTGGAAGACTGACTGGTTCATTCCGCTCAAATCAACTTATTTACTAGTAACATCTATAAAGCCGAAATTACTGTAAAGGAGTATAGATATGCATCCACATCGACCCGACCGACGCACTTTAGCACAACAAGCTGTAGATTCTATTGAGGATTTCGATGGTCCGCACCGCGGATTCCGCCGGGCACACGCCAAAGGTGCCTGCTTCACTGCCATGTTCGTGCCTAACGGAAGTGCAGCTACTTTAACCACAGCAGCCCACCTTCAACATCAAGAGGTGCCCGCCGTTGTGCGGTTCTCAGGCAGTAATCCAGATCCGAATATGGCAGACCTGCTGTCTCCGGCCAAAGGCATGGCTGTCCAATTTCAGCTGCCGGACCAATCCAGGACAAATATTGTTGCAGCTACCATTCCTGTGTTCTTCGCCCGTACCCCTGAGTCATTTACGGATATCATGAAGACAGCAGCCGCACTCAAACATAAAGAACTTTCGGTTCCTGAGAAGATCAAGGCTGTCTTTGAACACTTTTCGGAGAGCAAGAACGCCTTCTTCCAGCTGGGCAAATTAAAGCCGCCTGTAAGCTATGCCACCAGCCGGTATTATTCTATCCATGCCTATTACTTCGTCAATGACAAAGGGGATCGGCAACCTGTCAAATACGAGTGGGAACCCGAATTGGGTACACAAACCCTCTCTCCCGAAGAAGCAAGCTTCCAGCCCTCAGATTATCTTGAAGAAGATCTAATCAAACGTACAGCGCAGGGAAGAATCGGCTTCAAGCTCTACATTGTACTGGGCGATGCCAGCGATCCTACGGATGACCCTACGGAACTCTGGCCAGATGATCGGGAGCGCCTAGAGGTGGGGACACTCTACATTACAGACCCGATAGCAGAACCGAAGGATCTAATTATGGATCCTACCCTCCTGACTTCAGGAATCGAGCTGTCCGACGATCCCATTTTGAATTTCCGGCACGAGGCTTACGCCATCTCCCACCACCGGCGGAGTATGGATGAATAGTCATGATATCCTTGTAATCCAAAAGAAGCCCGATCGGAGCATTCTCCGTCAGGGCTTCTTTTTAGTGATGAACTGTCATCTTTGCTTGTAATTAAAGGTTCAGTCGCGCCAAGAATACCTTATTGAAGCGGCAGTCCTTTTTCCAGTTGGGTCATCGCTTCTTCCATCAGATCTGCGAACTCCAAGTCTGGATGCTCGGCATGCTGCATCATGACCGAGATATTCACCCCAATAATTGCACCAGCCAATGTTCTTACCGAGAAATCATCAGGACTGCTGCCTACGCGCTTCGCTACCATTTCCGCAATCATCTTCATCGTACTCATCATATTGTTCAGCAGAGCAGCCCGAAGCTCCGGCACATGCATAATCAGTTGATTTCTCTCCCGCATTGCGATTATTTCTTGCTCGGACATCCCTGAGATGCCCGTCATCATCGCTGCTCGCACAGCTTGCAGCGGGCTTAGATCAGGCGGCTGATTCTCAAAGGCCTCGACCAATATCGAATCATAGCTATCTGTAATAATCACATCCTCCTTGGTTGCGAAATAACGAAAGAATGTACTTGGAGATATCTCCGCCGCTTCTGCAATTTGCTCTACCGTGGCTGAGTTATATCCCAACTCGCGAAACAAACGAAGGGCATGCATTTGAATCGATGCCATCGTCTTAGCCTTCTTTCGTTCACGTAGTCCCTTACTCCTTGAATTACCAGACGCCAACTTGCTCACTCCCCGAGATTAGTAATCTCGAATTCCGCACTCTCCTTCCGTTCCGAGCTTGAGCGCAGGAATGCCAATACTAGTATTAACCCTAGTACAGATATGCCCGCGCATACCCATAACATCATATCCATTCCGTGGATAAAGGCGGTACGTACGGAACTCAGAAGATTCTCCGAATGTAACTGGGCCGCAGCAGTCGTACCCGCTGATACACTCCGCTGCACTGCCTCTACAGCTTGACCCGGTATTTCGTCTAAGTTCAGTTTATCACGATATCCGCTGCTAAGCACAGTTCCGAGCAGGGCAACTCCAATCGCTCCGCCAACCTGCCGCAAGGCCATGATTAGTGCCGAGCCCACCCCGCTTCTCTCTGCTGATAATGTGGAGATTGCAACATCCATGGCTACAGGGAGAACAAAACCAATTCCAAGGCCTACAATAGTGATCCAGATTGATGTGAATCCATACCCGTGCCCAAGCTCGGTTGTCGCCCCTAGACCCATACCGCCTGCCAGCAGGAGGAAGCCTATGCACAGGCTCCATTTTCCTCCCATCCGGGCTGTAATAACATCCGATACTTTCGCCCCTACAATAAGTCCACCAATGATGGGCAGAAGTCGCAGGCCTGTTCCCATAGGGTCAGCTCCTTCTACAGCTTGAAAATACTGCGGAGTTACAAATAAGATTCCAAACATGGCAAACGAAACCAAAGTGGCAAGTACCGAGCCCCATGTGAATTCAGGGGAACGAAATAATGAGATATCGATAAGAGAGTGAACTATTCGTTTTTGCCACCAGACAAAGCCTGCCAATAAAGCAACTCCAGCCAGGATGAGGAGAAGCGACGCCAGGTCTCCCCATCCTTTCTCACCTGCCTCAATGACTCCATAGGTGAAACTGGATAACCCGATACTGGACAAAAGTACACCCAGGATATCCACACGCGGTTTTTTTGAACTTCTGGATTCAGGGAGCAGCACCGCAACGGCCAAAACGCCAATAATTACAATGGGAATGTTGATAAGGAAGACGGAACCCCACCAGTAATTATCCAATAACCATCCACCTATAATGGGTCCAAGCGGAATTCCGATCGAATTGGCAGTGACCCAGATTCCAATGGCCTTGGGCCGTTCCTGTTCCGTAAATATCACTGGAATAATGGACATAGACATCGGCAGCAAGATTGCAGCTCCAAGTCCCAGAAACGCACGGCCGGCAATCAACTGTCCCGCTGTGTGGGCGTAAGCACTTGCCACAGATGCTATGCCGAACATAATTAAAGCACAAATAAGCATTTTCTTTCGGCCAAGCCGATCCCCTAGCAGACCTGCGGGAAGCAGAGCTGCAGCCAGAACCAAATTATAAGCATCCGCGAACCACTGAAGCTGGCTGTTCGAAGCATGAAGATCCTCCGCAATTGTGGGCAGAGCCAGATTCAGCACGGTTAGATCCAGCCCAACTGTAAGCAAGCTGACAGCCAGAGCACCGAGCACCCACCATTTCCTTTTCCCCAAATCCATCATTTCAAGAATCCACCTTTCAACCCGATTTTATTTTGATACTTAGTGTCTTTTGATAGTTTATGTCATTTTATATTTCCTGTCAATTTTCTTTTGTAACACAAAAAACCGTTCCCCGAAAGGAACGGTTTTATCGCCGTATTTCACCTGCTAAATCACGATCCGGCACCCCTGTATTTTTTCACACCATAATTCCAGGCTGTAATACCAATTGCTAAGAAAATAATTCCCATCACTGGAGTGAGGTAAGCCATCCTCTGCATCTCCTCGCGCTGGAGGAACAACGATGCGGGATAGATACCCACAAAGGCAAACGGCATAATCCAGGTCAGCAGCACCTGAATAGCCCGATTGTAGATCGTTACCGGATAACGTCCATAGCTTTGAATGTTATACATCAAGGGAAGAATGCCTGTAGGCGCATCCGAATAAAAGGATAGAGAAGTCAAGGTGGTATAGATCCCCGTATAGATAGCCACTGCGCTAATGGTTAGAATAATTAACGCCGGAATGGTCCACCATTCCACAGCAAGCCCCAGATTGCTTCCACTGACCGCCATAATAACTATCCCGATGATAGAGCCTATGAGCGCAGGCGGGTCTACATTCTCAAGGAAGATCTGGAACAGATTGTGTGCCGGCCGGGTCATAATCCGGTCCATCTCCCCTTTAACGATATACCGCTCACTAAAGCCCCACAAGTTGATAAAGCAGCTAAAGATCCCGAAAGGAACCATGAAGAACCCATACACAAATACAACCTCATTCTCACTCCACCCGCCCAGACTGTTGGTGTGCATGAATATGACGAAGATGAAAATGAGATTCGTTGCCTGAAACAGCAGGTCTGAGATCACTTCCACCCAAAAATCGGCACGGTAGGTCAGCCTCGTCTTCATATAATTTTTCAGATATTCAACGATCAAGCCCAAATAATACATGCTCTTACCCTCCTTGCACGAACAAGCGCCGCCGCGCAAGCCCATATAACCAGATCATCGGGATTAACAACAGTGCGAACCAGACGATCTGAATACCCAGTACGTTCCAGATTCCAACTCCTGTAACCCGGCCTGTGAATACGGATCCAGGTAGATAGGTAATAGCCTGGAACGGCAGGTACTCCAATACGGTTGCGAGCCAGCCCGGGAAGAGGCTGATGGGTACAACAAGGCCTGAGAACAGGTCCACGATAACCCGTTTCATGCGCATCATGCCTTCGTTATTCTCCACGAAGAAGGCCATAATCCCGGTTATGACATTAATCTGTGAATTGATCAGGAAGCTGAAGAACAGCATGACCAGGAATCCGACCCAGGATGACCAGGCTGTCGGCAGCTCAATGGGATACAGCAGCAGCGCCACCGCCATACCGGGGATCATGAGCAGCAAGAACCGGAACATTCCCTCTCCGAGCCCCTGCATCATTTTCACAAGCATATAGTTATACGGACGGATGAACTGAATGGCAATGCTGCCATCCCGGATATCTGTAGAAATCTCCCGGTCCAGGTTGTTGAAATAGAAGGCCCTAGCCATCCACGAGACGGCGATGTAGGTTGTCATCTGGATCGCGTTGAATCCCCCGAGCTCCCCTTCGCTTCCATATATCGCTTTCCATGTGAAGTAATACACACCGATGTTCAAAGTGTATATTAGAATCCCCGAATAATAGTTGACGCGATAAGCGAGCATCGTCAGGAACCGGATACGGATGAAATCCAGATAAGCGCTGCTCTTTAATCTAGACATGAGCCACCTTGTCCTTCTCCGGAGCTTCAGGATTATCCATCTTCACGGCCGAGCCGGACTGGTAAATGCTTCGGACAATGTCGTCTGTATTCGTCTCAATGATCTTGATATCTGTAATATCGGCCTGCCCTACCACACGGCCAAGTACATCAGAGACATTAATCTCAAGCGGAATCCAGACCTTCGCATTCAGGTCGTTCTCAGCCGACCATTTCACCGGAAGCTCCTGTGTCCAGGCTTCGAGCTGAGACAACCTTGTGCTGCGCCCGAATTGGAACAACACCTCGCGTCCTGTACCCCAGCGGTTCTTGAGCTCCTCAAGCCCGCCGTCATAAATGATCCGTCCATCATCAAGCATAATAACCCGGGAGCAGAGGGCTTCAATATCCTGCAGATCATGAGTGGTCAGCAGAATGGTTGTTCCATGCTCGCGGTTCATGTCTCTCAGGAAGTCCCTGATCTCGGATTTGACCACAATATCAAGGCCTATAGTGGGCTCGTCCAGAAACACTATAGAAGGATTATGAAGCAGTGCGGCAACCAGTTCACAGCGCATTCGCTGACCAAGACTAAGCTTGCGGACGGGCCGACTGAGCAGATCCTGAAGCTGAAGTCGCTCCACCAGTTCATCCAGCCGCTTCTTGAAGTCCTGCTCTGGAACTTGGTACACTTTGCGCAGCAGCTGAAAGGATTCGATCACTCCAATATCCCACCACAGCTGGCTGCGCTGACCAAAGACAACGCCTATATTCTTAACGAACTTCTCCCTCTCCTGATAAGGAACGTACCCACCCACAGACAGATGGCCTGAGGTAGGCACCAGAATGCCTGTCAGCATCTTGATGGTCGTCGACTTGCCAGCCCCGTTCTCTCCGATATATCCGCATATTTCACCCTCCGGGATCTGAAAAGAGATATCCTTAACCGCGGTCACTTCCTGGTATCTGCGTTTGAATAAATCCTGAAAGGCTCCTTTCAGACCCTCGCGGTTACGCTGTACTTTGAATGTTTTTCTTAAATCCTCAACCTCGATAGCTAACAATGAACTCACCAACTCTCTGTTATTGTTCCAGTATGAAATTATAGTGCAATCCTCTCAAAAGTACCACCTATTCAGACAATTCGGGAACAATATCCCAGCATGTGGAGCTCATCCAATTAGATTACCTGAGACTAAAAAAGAAACCGTTCCTTGGGTTAAATGCTTCAGGGAACGGCCCATGGGTGTTAATCACTGAAAATGAGTTCTCAAACTATGCTTCATCATCTGCTTCCCTAGCGGACATCATGCCAAAAGTTAACAGGTGTCATCTCCGGCGTGATCAGCTCAAAGCTGTAGCCTTCACGCTTAAGCTCGGCAAGGACACTCGGCAGCACCTTCAGCGTCTCCGCCTGATCATGGAACAGAATAATAGGCTTAATTCCCTTCTTATGCAGTGCATGAACCTGATTCATTACCCGATTATAAACAGCCTTGCTGTTGCTCTTGTACTTCCAGTCCTCAGAATCCACATTCCAGTCCCATAGGTGATAGCCATGGCTGATTAGCTTATCCCGGTAAGATTGGACCAGATATGGCTTGCTGCCATAAGGAGGGCGAATAAGCTTGGATTTCACCTTAGCGGCGCGGTATAGATGCTCATTATCAGCATCCATTTCTTGCAAGGCCGCCGCGGGAGACAGGTAGAACTTCGACTTGATATGTGTCATCCCATGCAAGGCAGGCTGATGGCCTTCCTGAACCAGTCTTTTGACGGAAGTGGAATAAGTATCAATATGATTGCCTAACATGAAAAAGGTCGCTTTGGCCTCGTATTTATTAAGGATATCCAGCAGCTGATCTGTGTGTGCGGTTGGACCATCATCAAAAGAAAGATACACCGGTTGCTTAGCAGGCTTATCCTTCTGTTCCTGTCCTTTCCGCCCTTTTTGTCCTTTCTGTTCCTGCTCCTTCTTCAGCTTCTCTTTTCTTGCCTCCTCGGCCTTAATCTTCCTCTCAGCCTCTATCTCTTGGTCCAACCTGTCATTCTTCTCTTTGTTCTTCACCACAGCGTCCTGATTCTGCTGGACGAATATATCGTCTGTCTGCACACCCGGAGCATTGATGAGTCTCAGCAACCTGGACTCTGCCTGATAAGTGACTAGGTACCCGAATTCTCTAGCAATCAGGGCCACAGGGACCAGGGTCTTCCCGGATTGGACGGGTAGCTTAATCTCAATAGCAGAACCATCTGTCTTGATCATGATCCCGGCTGGTGGCTTCAAAGTAATACTCGTGTAATTTGCGTCCGTTAACGCAATGTCATCCGGTGTACCCGCGACCTGCACACTTAGAACAGCAGCAAGGTCTCTGACGGGCATATAGTAGCTCCCTTCAATCAGCTCCGGCTGAATATCTGATACATGGTCATTCACACCAAGAAGGGCGGTATGATTACCCGCTGCCGCCGCGGTCTGTACGACAGCCATACAGAATACAATTATAATCATCAAAGTCAGCTTTTTGTACATGAACCCGATTCCTCCGATTCTATCACTATTAATCTACCCCATTAATTTATACCATTTCATAGAATATGGGTAGAGTCATGACAACAAGGACGTCTGAACTGCTATATAACTGGCAGCTCGGACGCCCTTCTGTTGGCAAATCCGCAAATGATTAAATGTCTAGACATGCTGTAGCCAATCTATGTTCTAGACCTATACCAATCCAATGTTCTTGCTATGGATTCCTCCATTGGGGTCGCATTTATCCCGAACTTCAAGCTGAACTTGCTGCTGTCTACAATAAAATCGTTCTCAAATTGATAGAGCATTTCAATGCTCTCGCGGGCAGCTGGAATAAAGAGTCCGCCGATCCTAAGCATGGTTCTTCCCATCGGCTGAATGCTGCCTTCAGTACCAAGCGATGCACCCACAAGCTTCGCGAACTGACGGGTAGTCACCGCAGGGGCATTTGGAACATGCCAGACTTCACCAAATGCCTCTTCACAAGACCCAAGCGTAACCAATGCGCTGCCAAAATCCCCTATGTACGTATACGTATGTGTGGTATCCGGATCACCAAACACACTAGAAGGCTTGCCCTTCATGATGGGCTTGAAGAACCTTTCTCCCACAGCAGAGTTCAGGACCCCGGGTCCGAAGAAATCAGACCCTCTGCCTATAACCACCTGAACCTTGCCCTCTCTATGTGCCTTAAGCAGCTGCTCAGACAGCTCACCTCTGACCCTCCCTTTCTTGGTCATGGCGGCAAATGGCAGATTCTCCTTCATAACCGACCCCACGGGTCCATACATATAGAGATTCTCCGCCACAATCAGCTTGGCGCCCGATTCCGCTGCTCCATTAACAATATTCTCCTGCATCCTGCCAAAGAGCTGATCCCATTTGTGATACGCTGGCGAGGCACAGTGATAAATCACTTCTGCTCCTTTCAACATCTGCCGGGCCTGCACTTCATTCAGCAAATCTGCTTGTAACACCTGTACACCTTCAGCCAGCGGCCCCTTCCCGCTGGAGTTCACCATGGTTACCGGTTCGCCTCTCTTTAGCAGCTCCTGCATAACAGCCTGGCCTAACGGCCCTGTACCGAGCACAACATTCATATCTTGTTCCCTCCTAAAATCTTGATGAATATAAAAATAAACCCTATAGCAGCTATAGGGTCAATCTTTTTCTCACCGGAACTTGCAGTTCCACTATGAATTCTTCAGGCTTCATCATTTGGGACATATCCACAAGATATTGTTCAATCGCCGGTCCAGCCGCCTCATAATCTCCCAAGTTCATCCAGGTTAGCAGACGCTGATATATTTGCTTGCAGGAATCCGCGTTAGGAATCCCGCAATACAGCGCAGTTATATAGTTTCCTTCAGGAATCGTACTCAAATACTCCGGCTGCTGCCGGGCAGTGTTCTCTTCCCTCACTTCCCTCTCGTCACGTATGGGAATACACCGTTCAAGATCCACATAATCACGGTCAAAAGTAAGCAGGTCTTCATGATATATAGTCATAATGTATCCATCAGCCTGTAGACCTGCTTCTGCTATGAATTGATAGAGCTCGGTAAATCCAATCACTGAGGGCTCCAGACCACAGCCTGTATGCATGCGGCGGGAAGCGATTCTGCGCTCCGGTATATATTTAAGTTCAACCAGGACATCCGTCTCGGGAATGCCATGTCCCAGCTCCTTCAGGAAATCCAATTGACTGATTCTCTGCTCGAGGGAATCCGCGGCCTGCCTGAGCGAGTTCATCTTGTACAAGGTCTCCTCATGCTTCAGGATCATCATCGTTCGAATCTCATCCAAACTTCTGGAGCCGATGACCTGACCAATTTCCTCCAGTGAGAATTGGAGCTGCTTCATATCCTGCACAATTTTGATATGCAGAAGATTGAGATTGGAATAATGTCGATATCCTGTTGCAGGGTCAATATCTCCAGGCTTCACCAGGTTTATTTTGTCGTAAAATCTAAGGGTCTGCACTGAAGTGTTACAGATCTTCGCGGCCTGGCCAATGGTATAGAGCTGGTCTGTCGCCATATTGAGTACTATTCCCCCTATTGAAGCTGTTCCAGGCTAGGATGGACCCTAGCCCGAATCCGTTCTCCCAAGACGATCCTTTCTGGCAAATCTGGCTTCAATTCGCTTCATTAGCCATAGCGAACCTGCAATGAAGGCCACAATGTAGAGCAGTTCCACAGGACGCTCCATGTACTTGGTTACATCTGAACCAATCCAGGATACTGCAAAGATCATAATTCCTTTCCCTACCAATACAGCAAGCAGGAAGGAGCGGAATCTCATTCCAGCAAGCGCTGCGGCGATATTAATTACCACAAAGGGCCCAACCGGGAATATACTTAGCAGGAATACATAGCTGAACCCATTATTTTGAATCCAGTATCTGGTCCTGGCGACTTTGGGCTTCTTCACAAGCCGTGCCAGAAAGGAATGTCCGCCAATTCTCCGAACAATCAGGTAAGTAAGCATGCAGCCCGCGACCATACCCACCCAGGAATATAGGAAGCCCAGCCACAACCCATATACCGCGGCATTCACACCTACGATGATCAGGGTCGGTAATGGGGGGATGAACGATTTCAAGAAGGGCAGCAGAACACCCGGAAGAGGACCGAGAGCGCGAAACTGCTCAATCCAGTTCTTGAGATTCTCTTCTGTCATATAGGACAGGATTTCCGATATTTGCATAGGACCTCCAAGCATGTTCCTGTGTTGTAAGTGTTACTAGCTAGCATACCTCATCCGGAACGGCCTTGTCATGAGATAAGCAGATTTGACACAAGGTTGCCTAAACTAGATGAATATCTGGTATATTAATCTTATTAATTGTCAATTGGTCAATTATTAGGCGTCATCTCACTGTCAGCCTGCAAGCCGGACAGAGAATTGGAATCTTGGAGGAACATGCTGTGCACTTTATCCCTAATACGATCTTGGAAATCCGAAGCTGGTCACGCAACATTAGATTATTTTTCCTGGCAAATATTTTTTATCAGATTGGAACCGGCATCTTCTCCCTGCTATACAACCTGTATATCCAGGGACTAGGATACGGGGATATGATGAATGGACGGGTTGTAAGTATTCAATCACTGGCAACAGCCATTATGTTCATTCCCATTGGACTGATCGGAGACCGGACCAGTGGCAAGCGTCTTCTCGTAATCGGAGGACTGTTCAGCGGACTTCTGTTCCTTGGGCGCTCCTTCCTGGTATCGGAGAGCAGTCTGGTAATCCTTGCGGTTCTAACGGGTTTGTTCGCATCGATCTTTCAGGTGCTGGCTATTCCCTACTTGGCGGCAAATATCAGCAAAGCGCAGCGTCTGCGTATGTTCAGCATCTTCTCGTCGGTTGTTCTGGCTGCCCAGGTCTTCGGTAGTATGGGCGGAGGCATACTTGCTGATCTTCTGCAGGCGCTGGACATCACCAGATTGATGAGTCTGAGGGTAGTACTATTGACTGGAAGCATCACTACCCTGCTTGCCGTCATTCCACTCTTGTTCTTATCTGAAGCAGCCAGAGCAGATTCTAGCTCCAGGTCTGAAATGGAGCCTGGAAGGACAGGGTCCACAGAAGACCCAGAGCTTCCTGTAACCAGGCCAAAGCCAAAAGAGCCCTCAACAGAAGCCGCCAAAGATTATGCGTTCATCTCCAGGTTCGTTGTGGCCCAGCTGCTTGTGGGCCTCGGTTCGGGGCTCGTTGTGCCTTATCTTAATCTGTATTTCACCAACCGGTTCTCGGTGTCCCTCAGCGCCATGAGTGTCCTGATCTCGCTTGGGCAGGTCATGACCATTGTCTCTATGCTGATTGGTCCTTCGCTCGCAGCCCGTGTTGGCCCGGTCAAGGCTGTAGTGATCTTTCAGATCCTGTCCCTGCCGTTCCTCCTGCTTACCGGCTTCACGCAGCTGCTGCTGATCGCTTCCGTCAGCTTCTTATTCAGACAAGCGCTCATGAACGCGGCTAATCCGATCCAATCATCCATTATGATCGACAGAGTCTCAGACCGCAGGCGCGGGATTGCCAATTCCCTGATGCAGACGGCCTTCATGCTCGGATGGGCCACGATGGGGCCGGTTCAGTCCTATTTTGTCACGACTTATGGTACCTATTGGGGCT
The DNA here is from genome assembly GCF_023704175.1 of Paenibacillus sp. YPG26. Lineage (NCBI taxonomy): Bacteria > Bacillati > Bacillota > Bacilli > Caryophanales > Paenibacillaceae > Paenibacillus > Paenibacillus sp. YPG26. The sequence goes on from NZ_CP084530.1 coordinate 2,314,490, forward strand.
ATGCCATAACTTTTAGTATTACAGGGGTACTCTATATTGTCTCCTCGCTGATGTATTTCTTCATGTTCAGAGAGCGGCCGGCAAGTACCATTAGCACAGTTGGTTAATCCTATGCAATCGCACACAAGGAGCCTCAAGGTCATCTGACCCGAGGCTCCTTGTGTTATATTCCCTGACAGGTGTATCCGGAGTCAAGGTCTCTTGACATCACGACCCGGGATCTTTTCCAAGTCCGGCTTGTCTCTGCCCAGTTGCATTAACCAGTATAATACTGCCCACAATCATAACAAAGGCAATAACCAGGTTCATACTTAGCGATTCTCCCATGAAGATTACACTGCAGACTATTGATACGACCGGGATCAGAGAACAAAGTCCTAGACTATTGCAGTATCATTGATCAAAGGTTCCCCTGCAGCTGATCAAGTAGAGAAAGGAGTACACGTGCAACGCTCTACAAATTTCATGATAGTAGGATTGATTTGGTCAATAGTACGATATGCTAACCAAACTTCATTCGTAATGGGGTTAGTTGGGACCCATAATTCCTTCAAAGAGCCATTGGATAATTCAACCTTGATCATATCATCAGTCATTACACTCACGCCTTTTCCTTGCACTAACATTGATTTAATAATACGAATATCAGGTATGATTACACGTGGAAGCAATGGTGGACATTCTCCAAATGCTTCGATCCAAAATTTTCGTATGAATGGAAGTTCGGAACTATAGCTGATCCAGTCCAAGTGTTCCAATGATTCTTTTACATTTGAAGAAGATTCACCGAGTCCATCTGGGAGCTCAGTATTCGCTGGCCCTACAAGCCGCAACGTTTCCTTTGACAAACGGACAAATATGATTCCAGGTACATCTATGTATGTTGTCATAATAGCCACGTCTAAATGACCAAGCTTTAACGAATCAACTAGCTCTGTTGTCTCATTAAAACTAATATTCAAGTGTTGAGGTAACCCTTCTACTCGATTCATGATGGATTCATACACGTATTCTCTTGGGCCACCGAGCCGGATAACAGGATGCTCAGACTGACTCTGAAATCCAGCCGTTATTCTCTCTAACTGGTCCACAGCACGTGAAATTTGGCGATACAACATTTTTCCTTGTTCGGTGGGTAAAGTTTGCCGCGACGTGCGCTGAAATAAGACTTCACCTACTTCAGCTTCAAGTGCAGTTACATGGTGGGTCAAAGCTGGCTGAGTCATAAAGCGGAACTTAGCAGCCGCAGATATAGATCTTAATCGATAAATGGACACAAATGAGCGATAACATTCAAAGTCAGCCATAATTTTTTTTATGCCTCCATGATGTTTTTATAATTTGTATTATAGCTTTCGCCAAATTAAAATGGAAATAAATCACATGGGAATCTTGTTTCTTAGTGAAATTATTAATGAGAGTGGGATTATTAATGAATACCAAAAAGATTTTAATTGTAGTAACAAGTCACCAAGAGATTCAGCAAGAACTTCCAACTGGTCTATGGTTATCCGAATTTGTTGAGGTATACGATTTATTAATAAATGCAGGTCATCAAGTAACAGTAGCTAGTATAAAGGGAGGTAAAACTCCGATAGATCCAAACAGTTTACCTCAGGAAGGAAACGCTGAACGAATCCGTGACCATGAACAATTGCAAAATACGGTACTACTTAAAGAAGTAAGCTCTGACGATTTCGATGCCATTTATCTACCAGGAGGTCATGGAACGATGTTTGACTTCGCTAATGATATTTCACTGCAGGACATGATTCGAGAATTTGCTCAATCAGATCGAATTGTTGCAGCTGTATGTCATGGTTTGTCGGGGTTGGTGGGTGTTACATTATCAAATGGGGAATCGTTTGTGAAGGGAAAAACTCTAACATCGTTCACTAATAACGAAGAGCAAACGGTTCAACTTGATAGTCTTATGCCTTTCTTGTTGGAAGACCGTTTGCGTCAGTTAGGTGCGAATTTCATATCCGCTCCGATTTTTAGTGACCATGTCATTACTGATGGAAACTTGATTACAGGTCAGAATCCGCAATCTTCAACGAGTCTTGGTAAAGCCTTGCTTGAAGGTTTGGAAGCAAAAGAATTATTATCAGAACGGATATGATTGTAATAAACTGATCGAGAACATTTATACATACGATGTAACCTATCGTTCGTATATTCTCAAACGGTCTCAAGATAAGAACTGCGGAGTAAATTGGATCCGAGGATTCAATTTGAGATGATGTATAGGAGCTGCATTCAGCAGTTCCTATATGTTTTATTATCAGGGATTTAGGAATCAAGTTGAAATAATTTATTGAGAAATCCCAATGCCTCAACACTGCATTTCCCAGTCAAGCAGTTCTTCAGCTCCTTCTTAGCAAGCTCCACATGAATATCAGTTTGAAGTATGCCGACGTTCTCCATCCAATGGTCGGTAGACTCGAACGAAGTACTCTTCCACGCACTATTCACATCTAAAATGATCCTACTTTCTTTGGCTCCAGAGATAACAATATCCATAGTTTCTTGCAAGTCCAAAAGGGACCTTTCAAATGTCTTCTTCATTTCTTTGCCATGCATTCTTGCTTTTAATCTTAGTGACCTAGTTTCGATGCCTTCTTCCTCTCTGATGTGTCGATAAAGCACTAGAGCATCATTAGAAATCAGACCTTGTTGATAACGAACTTCAATAGATCTATTGCTTCCTAAAATGACTTTAACCCATGGGAACAATTCGCGTGAGATAAGAATCGGTTTTTTCTTAATGAATTTACCGTAAGCCGCTGCGCCATCACTGGGAAGTCGTGTACGCCAAAGCCAAGGATCAGTTTCAGTCCCCGTTAACCATTGCTCGCCAAAAGTGATTTCGTAAAGTGAGGGATGGTGTGGAATAAGTGGTGACAGTGGCAAGATGCCCACTTCATTAATAAGTTGAACAGCCTCTTTATATGTAGAGATTTTTGTTTGGATCATTCGTACTTCCTCCTAATCGCAGCTTCCTATAGAATATTAGGACATTTTAAATAAAACAAATTACAAAAACGGCAGGAAGATATAAGTTTTTTTATAACACCAAATACATTACACGAAAATTATCGTTATATATAGTAGAGATATAGAACGAATCTAACACCTCTCTTTGTTGAAGGCGGCGGACTGCGATCGTGATTGCTGGTAAAACGACGCTGTTCTGCGAGTGGCCTGCCAGTTGTGATGAATATCCACGTCCGATGCCCGATTAGCAAGGAATCAGATCCCCGTAACTGCCGCTCGATTATAATACTTTGTTTTCATGGGACAATATATTAAAATAGTCAGGATATCGCTATCCGAATTGTCGGCTGTTGAAATTTGGCTTACACTGAAAAGATCAGCATCCAACCGATTTAAGGAGATTATAATATGAATCACAATTACACTCTGAACATTCCCGTCATTCGGCGGGTTCTCATTATGACTGCGGTTCCCGCTGAACAGGAAGCTGTTCTACGCGGACTGCTTGGCAGCCCTGATGGAGCGGCCTTTGATGTTCGTCTTGCCGGAGTCGGCTCCGCCGCTGCTGCCGCAAGCACAGCCAGGATTCTGGCCACAGCAGGGGACTGCTACGATCTGGTCATCAGCGCCGGAATCGGAGGCGGCTTCCCGGGCCGGGCCGAGATCGGCACGGTTGCCGTGGCGAGCGAGATTATCGCAGCCGACCTGGGCGCGGAGAGCCAGGAAGGCTTCATCAGCGTGGACGAGCTGGGCTTCGGCTCGTCCCGCATTCCGGTCCAGGCGGAGCTTGCCGCCCGCTGGACCGAGGCCCTTCAGGTTGCGGGAGTCCCCGTTCAATCGGGACCGATTGTCACGGTAACAACCGCAACCGGTACCTTGGCCACGGCCGCGGGCATCGCCGGCCGTGTTCCCGGGGCCGCCGCCGAAGCCATGGAAGGCTTCGGCGCAGCCACAGCCGCAGCGCAAGCCGGGCTGCCGGTGCTTGAGATTCGCGGAATCTCAAACCGGGTTGGCCCGCGCGACCGGTCCGCCTGGCGGATCGGCGATGCTCTTGCTGCGCTAGAGGCAGCTTTCACTCATCTCCAGGAGGTGCTCAAATGAAGATTGCTTTCTCTCCGTGTCCGAATGACACGTTTGTCTTTCATGCTCTAGTCCACGGACTCGTTCCGGGAGCGCCGGAATTCGAAGTCACCTACGCTGATATTGATATTACAAATAACTGGGCGATTGACCGTACAGGCCCGGAGATCCTGAAGGTCTCTTACGCCGCTCTCCCCTGGGTTCTCGAAGACTATGCGCTTCTTCCCTGCGGCGGAGCCTTGGGACGTGGATGCGGCCCGCTCGTCCTTACTCAGGGCGGTATCACAAGCATACAAGATCCAGCGGGGCTTAGCGGCCGGCGCGTAGCTGTTCCAAGCGAGCGTTCCACTGCTTACCTCCTGTTCAGACTTTGGGCGGCAAGAAATGTCCCCGGCGGCGTGGGTGAGATTGTAGTCATGCCATTTGACAAAATCATGCCTGCGGTAAGAGACGGACAGATCGATGCGGGACTTGTCATACATGAAGCCCGCTTCACCTATCCGAATTACGGATTAGCACTGATGACCGATCTGGGCAGCTGGTGGGAAGAGACCACTGGGCTGCCTATTCCCCTCGGAGCCATCATCGCCCGCAGATCTTTGGATCTGAAGGCGATCGCTGGCTGGATTCAAGAGTCTGTCCGCTATGCTTGGAAGCATCCCGAAGTCTCTCTCAGTTATATAGCGAGCCACGCCCAGGAGATGGCCCCTGAGGTAACTCAGGCGCATATTGATCTCTACGTGAACGAATTCACTGGGGAACTTGGGGAAGAGGGCTATAACGCGGTTAGTGCCCTGCTGAATTTGGCAGCGGATGAAGGGCTGGTTCCTGGGATTAATCCCTCACAGCTCATTTGGAAGCCTTAGGGTGATACATTACAAATAATAATCAACAACAAAGAAGCCTTCGGATTATGCATCCCCATAGTCCGAAGGCTTCTCCTTGTTGTCCTGCTTGTTTACTTATTCTTATTTAATTCAAATTCTAACTTCTGGGCATTTCTGTAGTGGAACCTTCAGCGTTTGAAGTAAACGTCCTCTCCATAATCCGGGTAGTCACTCTTACCCGTTAATACAGCAAAAACACATTCTTATTCTTAAAGTTCCGAGCGGGGGCCGCCGCCTATTCTTCAAGCACGCCGAGCGCCACTCCTGGCGGAAGAACCGAGATCACGTGCCGGGTTATCTCGGAGTCTGCTTGATGCAGCGTCCCTCCCAGGATCGCTGCAATGCCATGGTCGGTCGAAGTCCGTATCAGCCGGCCCAGACCTTGTCTGAGACGCAGCTTCATATAGGGAAGGTCAACCTCCTCGAATGGATTCTCCGCGGATTGATGCTTCGCCATGAATACAGGATCCTGCGGAGGGAAGGGCAGGGACCAGATGATCACGTTTGATAACGATGGACCCGGAACATCAAGTCCCTCCCACAAGCTGACCGCACAGAGAATACTCCGCTCCTCGGATTGGAACCTTGCGATCAAGTGACTGATCTCTTGATCCCCTTCATAATAGAACTGATACTGGGCCAGTTCCCCATTCATCCGCGACTGCTGTTTGAACTGGCGCAGTTCCTCCTTGGTCCGGAACAGGATTAGAGCTCTGCCCCCACTTTGATGAAGCAGCTTAGTGGCAAGCTCCAGCTTCCCGGCAAATGAGCCTTCTTCTCTCCAAGCCGGTGCATAGATCTCCATAGCATTCGAGTAATCATAAGGCGAAGCCGCCGAGAACGAGAGATAATCCTGAATCCCCAGGCTGTCCGCTACATAATGGAACGAACCATCCACAGACAGAGTCGCTGAGGAGAACACAATTGGAATTCTCAGATTGAATACCCGGTCCCTCAGTACCTCCTTAACCGTCTTCGGCATAATGGACAGGGTAAGACCTTCCTTATGCAGGCTTGTCCAGCAGATTGGAGCCTCTGCGCGTTGGAACAGGCTTAGTGCCTTCTGGATCATCTCGAGGTGCTCTTCAACAATACGAAGCTGGTAATCATTTAGCGTATAAAGTTCTCCCTCGAACACCAGCTCTTCCTCAATCTGATCAAGCAGATTCCTGAACTTCGCAATTTCACGGAGGAGCTGACTGGACAGGTTCACTTTCATCCGGTCAGAACCCGCCACTTCAGTACTGCTCTTCTCCAGCACATGGAACATGATTTCGCTCTGCTCAATCGCCTGGTCGATAAGCACGGCCAAGCTTTCCCGAATCTCCCCCTGCAGAAGTCTCAGAACAATCTCTTCAAATACCGTATGCTTCAAATTATAACTCAGCGCCTTCTGGGCAGCGGTCTCAAGCAAGTGTCCTTCGTCAAAGACCACCGCGCAGTGATCCGGGAGCAGCGGAAGCTGGCCCTCCTGCTTACGGCCCTCGTAAGTCCAGACATGCTCCATGTAGTAATCATGTGAACATATGATCAGATCAGAAGAAGCCCGGTAGTGGTCGCGTGATAGCGTCTGTCCGCAGCGGTGTCTTCGGTCGCATACGAAGCAGTCCTGGAAGGAATCCCAGCTGATCTTATGCCACTGCTCATCATTCAGCTCTGGGTAATCCTTCCGGTCCCCGTAGGCATGGAACGACTGCATGGTCTCTGGAGTCCGGACGAATTTCGGCAGCCCCTCATAAATCTCATCATAGTGCGTGCCTTCCATCTCTCTCGCTCTTGCTTCGTCAAGCTTAACCAGACACACATATTGGTCCGGTGACTTGCCAAGACGTGCATCAATAGCAAAGTTCAAATGCTGGATCAGCTTCGTTATGTCCCCTTCTGGCTTAACAAGCTGTTCAATCAGCGACTCATCCGCACATGCAATAATGGCGGGCTTCCGCATATAGCGGGCATAGGCCGCAGCATATAGTAGATAGACCAGGGTCTTGCCGGTGCCCACGCCGGCTTCCGCGAATATCGTCTTTTTCTCCGCAAAAGCTCTTTCTAACTGGTAAGCCATATAGATCTGCTCATCGCGCACTTCAAAGCCAGCCTCTGGCAATATATCGTAGAACACATCCGCAATCCATTCACCAAGCTGGGGAATGAAGGGTTGTGAAGAATCAAATTCAAACGGGTAACGTTGATCCAATATGTCTGCCTCCACATCAAAATCTGTATTGCTCTTCCTTCACCAAGAGCATAAGAGCAAAGAATAATTATTACATGACTGCCGCCAAAACACAACGTGCACGCAGCAATAGCGTCTGAATCTTTTTGACATTTTGAAGATACTTTGTTCAGCCAGTAGTCATACCTCCATCAAAAAGAAGATGCACCCCCGTTAACCTCCGGAGATACATCTTCGCCTTACTGCTCACTTTATACCAAAGCCCTGATCAGGCTGAGTCCAACGCCGACCAGAAATCCGCAGATCGCCCCGTTAATCCTGATCCACTGCAGATCTCTGCCTACTTTTCCTTCAATGAACGTGACCAGCTCCGCATTACTAAGCTTGTTCAGATTCTCCCTGACGAGTGCCCCGATCTTGGAATAGTGCTTCTCAACCAGCTGTATCGCCTGCTGCTGAATCCACTGTTCGCCCTGTTCTATCCGCTCAGGGCTTTCTTCCAGTCTCTCAAGCATGGTTCTCAGGAAGGGGGTTAACCACTGATCCTGGAATTCTCTGCTTACCACAATCCCTTGAACACGTATAATCAGCGACTCGATATATACTTCGATCTTCTTTTCCAAGTCGAGCTTGTCCAGCAAATTGTCCTTCCAGCCCTTTATCTCCTCAAGCAGCTCCGGCCGCTCAAGGGCATTCTTCACCTCGACGTGAAGGATCGCCAGGAGCTTGAGCCGGTTCAAATTATCCGGATCTTTGAAGTTCTCTACCTGCTTCAAGATGAAGCCCTGTATAAGATCTCCCATCTTATCTTCGCTAAGGTACCCGAGAAATGCATTTACAGCGAACTGCATTAAGCCGCCCAGCTTGATCTGTTGTACTTGCTCAGTTCCGACTCTGCCGAGCAGATCCCTCGCTTCGGGCTGCCTTACCCATGCCTCTACACGGTCCAGGGCAAGATCAATTACCTTCTCATCATACCCGCGTGAGACGATCTCATCCCATAGTCTGTTCAGGATCGCTCTCTCATCAAGTTGATCTGCCACCTGCTGAATTTCACGCATAATCAGTCCCGTTAATTGATGGACAGGGATGTTCTTCACCACAGACAGCAGAACGGATGAGATCGCATTATTGTACGTCCCTGCTTCTATACCTGTCTTGACCTTGTTAAGCGCAAGCTCTGCAATCCGTATACCTTTGATCTTGTCACCGATGCTCTCCTTGCGCAGCAGCTCCGTCTCAATCATCGCGATCACTGCTTCCGTGAGCTTCTCCCGGTTCTTCGGCAGCAGCGCTGTATGCGGCACCGGAATACCCAGAGGATGCCTGAAGAGTGCTGTGACGGCGAACCAGTCCGCCAGACCGCCGACAAGACCCGCTTCGAATCCACCCTGCAGAAGTCTTAAGCCGAGCGCACCATCATGAAATGGAAGTGTAGCCGCGAACCCGGCTCCCATTACGCCTAGAGATATTCCTGCTATATAGTTTTGTTTCGGTTTCGTTGTTTTGAGCGCCATATTCTACCTCACTTGATCTTCTGCCGTATAGATCTTCCTATCTTTAGACATCATAGCACAAATTTCTCATGTACAAAAAAGACTGCCTCTTATTACCCAAGAGACAGACTTTTGAAATAAGTATTCGCTTGAAATGATCATCCTGCATACAACATTTCCTCTTATATCCGTTCTACGCGCCTAAGAGCTAAGCGCCCCCGCTTCGCCGGGCTCCAGATCAAACCGCTTGCGATAACCGCATTTGCGGCATAACTCTTCCTTCACTTCCCGTCTGGAGAACCCGTCATACAGATTGTTCGCCCGTTCGCCCTCAATAATCTCGGAGAACGGCTTCTGGTGAATATTCCCCAGATTAATAACCCCTTCCCCATCCAGACAGCAGGGAATGACGGTGCCATCCACCAGGACTCCCGCCTGATTGCGCAGTCCGTGACAGAACCCGGGTCCATGATCCTCTTCTTCCTTAAGATCAGGCCATTTGAACTCATAATCCTGGTTCAGATAGATCCGATCTGCAATCTTGACCCCACTTCCCGGAGATACCTTCTCGATAATTTTGAAATCCAGATTGAATTCTCGCTCGATGTATTCCAGTGTCTCCCGGTTGCGCTTTCTCTGCAGGTTGGTGAGATTATCCTCACTCAGATTCCACAGCCGCAAAGATACAATCAAGTTCGACTGCGCTACAGCCTCTTTGACAAAGTTAAGAACACTTGAGATATAACCGTCCCGGTCAGTTGAACCCTCATGCCCATCGAAGCTGTGCAAGGAGAAATTCATTTGTCTAAGCGCCGGCTTGTTCAGCAGCTTGTCCCTGTTCTTGTTGATAAGGGTACCGTTGGTAGTAATGTTAACCTTAAAGCCTTTGGCATGCGCTATATCCAGCATATCCCCGATCTTAGGATGGAGCAGCGGCTCGCCTTTGACATGGAAGTAGATATAGTCCGTATGCGGCTTGATCTGATCCAGAGTAGTCTTGAAATCCTCCAGCTTAATAAAATTCGCCTGCCGCTGTGTTGGCGGACAGAAGGAGCATGCCAGATTGCAAATGCTCGTAGTCTCAATATAGAATTTCTTGAATTTTTTCATCAGGTAGAAGCTCCAATTCTCTGCAGGTTATCATGTATTACATTCAGACGCGGAAGCTAGCTCTCAAATCCTGGCTTGCTGCGCTCTAGATACCTATTATAATACCAGATAAATACCGTCAGGAGACTGCCGCTGAGCAAGTATCCTGCGAGTACATCGCTTGGGTAATGCACGCCAAGATAAATGCGGCTGACGCCGATCATAAGAATCATCACGAAGCTTAGTGTAAAGATGATCAGGCGTCCGATCCAGCCAGGCGCATGCTTCCAGAGCAGATAGGCAAGCCCTCCGTATAAAGCGATGGTGGCCATGGCGTGCCCGCTCGGGAAGCTGAATCCATTGGCTTCGGCAATCCGGTTAAGAGTGGGTCTCTCCCGCTTGAAGATTCTCTTAATCACAGAATTGAGCAGTGACGAGGTTACGGTGAGTGCGATAAGGAACACAAGCTCGCTCCGGTGCTTCAGCAGGACATACAGCAGTACAATTACGGCAAGTGTAATCACCGTAACCGGAATCCCTGATCCAATCCAGGTAAATGCCTTCATAACTAACGTAAGCCCAGGAGAAGCGGTTCCCTGTACTGATGAGATCACAGCCCTGTCGAATCTATGAATTTGACGATCACTGATAGAACAGGCGATAAGAACGAAGCCTATAAGACAAATTAAACTTAGGGCAAAAGCCTTTGAAAGCCACTTTTGTCCACGCATACTCAGTCCCCTACTTTCACATGAACTAGGAATTCCATTTAGTGAGTCTCTTGCTTAATTAGTTCCGAGACCGTTACCAGGGAATAGCCTTGCTCCTTAAGCCACTTAATCTCCTCCGGCAAGGCCTGAATGGTATTATGAACCTTCCTGCCACCAAAGCTGTGCTGAAGAATAATGCTTCCCGGACGTACTTCTTTCTTGAGATTGGCAAGAATCATCTTCGGAGATGTCTCCTTCCAGTCCCTTGTATCTACAGACCAGTTGATTAACAACAGCTGGTTGTGCTTCAATACCTCCCTTACCTCCGCTGAAGCATTCCCATAAGGGGAACGAAACAACACCGGGGTATATCCTGTCAGATCCTTGATCTTCGTATTATTCTCCTCAATTTCCTGTGTAATCTCCTGAATCTCCATGTTGTTGAGGTTAGGATGGTTCACTGTGTGATTTCCAATTTCATGCCCCTCATTGTGGATACGTCTGACTACACTTGGATCCTTATCAATCTGCCTTCCTACCAGAAAAAAGGTTGCCTTCACCTGGTTCTCCTGCAGTATGTCCAGAATCTGAGGGGTATATTTGTTATCCGGTCCATCATCAAAGGTTAGCGCAACCTTCTTCTCATTCGTCTTCACTTCATAGATTTCCCGAAAAGAATACTTAACCTCGTTCACAGGTATCACCTTGTTCTGTGCAGCGTTCTTAGCCATCGAGGTCATCTGCTCCTTGCTCACAGCTTCTCTGTGGAGCACCGCAATATGATTGATAATAGACAGAATAATAATAAGGCTCCCGATAATAAGAATATAATGGTATCTCTTTAGTGACATTCTATTCAGATCTCCTATCTCTTATTTAATAGAGCTCCAGGCAGACTAGATTGCACAGCTAAATAAACACCCTGCCAAGCCACGAAAGAGGCGGCAGGGTGTCCTGCATACAAGCAGCAATATATTCCATTATATCTTAAATATCGACGCAGAGTTAGACAAAAAGGTAACAATTCAGCAAAGTGTGAACTAGGTTACAGTCATATGTGTTTAATTGTTCTATACTTGTTTCTATATGTTTATGGGTATGGGATATAAAAGGCCTTACCCCAAGGCATCCGGGATAAGGCCGATTCTCTAATTAATTCTTCTCAACAGCATGTCCGCCAAATTCATTGCGAAGTGCCGCTACTACTTTACCAGTAAATGTATCGTTGTCCATCGAGCGGTAGCGCATGAGCAGTGACATAGCAATAACCGGTGTAGCCGTCTGCAGATCCATGGCTTCCTCAACCGTCCATTTGCCTTCGCCGGAAGAATGCATAACACCTTTAATGCCATCGAGCTTGCTGTCTTTGGAGAAGGCATTCTCTGTAAGCTCCATCAGCCAGGAACGAATAACAGACCCGTTATTCCAGACTTTAGCTACTTTCTCGTAGTCGAATTCGAAGGAGCTCTTCTCGAGTACTTCAAAGCCTTCACCGATCGCAGCCATCATGCCGTACTCGATTCCGTTATGAACCATCTTCAAGTAATGGCCGCTGCCCGAAGGTCCAGCATACAAATACCCATTCTCAACAGAAGTATCGCGGAATACAGGTTCCACAACGCTCCATGCTTCAGGATCTCCGCCGATCATGTAGCAGGCTCCGTTACGAGCACCTTCCATACCACCTGAAGTTCCTGCATCCATATAATAAATGCCGGCTTCTTTCAGTTCGTCTGCGCGGCGAATGGACTCCTTGTAATGGGAGTTGCCCGCCTCTATAACGATATCTCCTTGGCTGAGCAGCGGTTTGATTTGTCCGAGTACAGAATCTACTACGCCATGAGGAACCATAATCCAGAGCACACGAGGGGAGCTTAGCGATTGTACCATCTCTTCAAGGCTGGTGAAGCCCTCCGCTCCGTACTCTTTCATTTCACCTACTGCTGCGGCATTCAAGTCGAATGCGGCTACTTCATGCTTATGATCAATCAAGTTTTTACCCAGATTGAGACCCATTTTACCTAGACCAATAAGTCCGATTTTCATATTTGTTCTTCCTCCTGATTAATTAAATTATCTATTACCACCACTGATTTCCATCTTCAGCTAACAGTTGGTGAGCTGCCTCTGGGCCGTTAGTCCCAGCCGGGTATTGATGCAGTGGAATGATATCTTCTTCAAAGGCTTCCAGCACGGGCTGAATCCATTTCCAGGACAGTTCAACCTCATCCCAATGGGCAAAGAAGGTCGAATCGCCGCGCATAGCATCATGAATCAAGTTCTCATAAGCTTCGGGCGCATCCTTGGAATTGGATGAGAAATGCATGTGAATCGGCTCCAGTCTGCCATCATTCCCGGCATTCTTGGTATTCAGCTGCAGTGTAATACTCTCCATCGGATTAATCTCAATGGTTAATAGATTAGGAGCTGATTTGTATTCACTGTTCGAGGACATCTCCAAGGGCTCTTTGAACTCCACAACAATTTTTGTGGATTTCTCATGTGTTCTTTTGCCGGTGCGGATATAGAAAGGAACCTCGCTCCAGAATGGAGTATCAATCAAGACTCTCGCGGCAACATAAGTATCATTGCGTGAACCCGCGTCAATGCCACTCTCGTCCAGATAACCTGGAACTGGCGATTGATTGAGCTCTCCTGCACTATACTGCCCCCGGACTACGTGCTTGATGACCTCATCCTTAGCCATAGGGCGCAGAGACGCCACAATATCCCGCTTCTTCATCCGTACTTCTTCGGGCGTACTGCGTTTAGGAAGATGCATGGTCACCATCATCAGAATCTGCAGCATATGGTTCTGGAACATATCTCTTATCGTACCAGCTTGATCGAAATAACCGGCCCGGTCCTCTACACCTACCAGCTCATTCGCTGTGATCTGCACATTTGCAATGTGTTGATTAGTCCACAATGCCTGAAGTACTGGATTGGCGTAACCAAGCACCTCCAGGTTCTGCACCATTGGCTTACCCAGATAGTGGTCAATCCGGTAGATCTCTTCCTCCTCAAAAGATTGATCCAAGCTCTTATGCAGCGCTCGTGCAGATTCAAGATCATGACCAAAAGGCTTCTCGATAATGAGCCGTCTCCATCCTTTAACCGTACCAAGTCCACTTTGATTTATATTGTGAGCAATAGTGCCAAAGTATTCGGGAGCTACTGAGAGATAGAACATACGATTCTCGGGAATATTCAGCTCATGTTCACGTTCCTGGACAGAAGCAAGCAGCTTGCTATAATCCTCGACATGATTAACATTAAGGGCACTGTAACGGAATGAACTCAAAAAAGACTCCAACCGGTCTCCGATACCTAGCCTTCTGGAGAACTTGTGGAGCGAATCTCTTACGCTGGCCTGAAAGTCCTCATTGGAGATCTCTCTTCTTCCGAGTCCAAATACAGAGAACCCTTCTGGCAGCTTATTATCGATATACAGGTTATATAATGCAGGATAAATCTTTCTTTTTGCTAAATCTCCTGTGGCCCCAAACAATACAAATGTCATAGCATCCACGACTATCCCTCCAGATATTTCTCTCTACGAACTATAAAAAGTATATATAATTACTAACTGTTAGCAAGGAAAGCTCAACTTAGCTAGTTTACACCTGCAGTATTTATACGTCAATAACCATGTCAGGTCTAAAGACCGAAGAATCCTTCCGAAGGAGTACAGGATTCAAGACGCAAAAAACCCTTCCCGCCTACAGCGGGAAGGGTTTAAGCATTACAATGAGATTATCAAAATGAACCAATCATTTTTTTAATGATTCATCATTGCGGCTGAGTTCGCCTGATTGGTCTCCTCTGGAGGTGTTCCTGCTTGTGGCTTCGGTCTTCGAAGTATGATTCCAAGCAGCGCACCTGCAGCAGCAATGCAGGCAGCGACGAAGAAGGTATCCCCATATGCTGCAACTGAAGCCTTGATTAAGTCTTTTGCAGCCGGTAAATGGTCTTTAATTCTTGATGTCATATATCCGGTTAGCCCAGCTACCGCAAAGGACACCATAACCTGCTGGGCAGCTGTCGTAAGCGGAGTAACCCTGCTGACCAGATGTCTAGGCGCAGCTTGGAGCACATGTGTGTTCACCGCCATCATGGATAGTCCCATCCCTGCACCCATCATGGTTAGCGCGGTGATGATGAACCAAGAGGCTGTATCGACTGAAATATTGGCTAGCATGATCAAAGAACTTGTGATGACAGACAGACCCACAAGCACGAGAGGTCTTGCACCAATCTTATCAAATAACCTTCCTCCAATCGGCATGAACAAGCCAGAGGCCAGAGCCTGAGGAAGAACGGTCAGTCCGCTCTCAAGCGGAGTATACTGTCTTACGTTCTGTAGATACAGCGGCATGAGCAGAATAGCTCCGAATAGAGCAATTTGCGAGATCCAGGAAATGATGATTCCTCTTGTGAAATCACTGGACTTGAATACCCGGAGCTCCAGAAGCGGCTGCTTCTGCCGCAGCTCCACAAAGATAAATATCAATAGGGCTGTCCCCCCCACGATCAGTCCGGTCAAGGTCTTGGTGGACGTCCAATTGTTACCGCCTTCGCTAACCCCGTAAGCGAGCATGGCAAAGGCGATCGGAGCAAGAATGATTCCCAGAATATCCAGGGATGGTACTGCCTTGCGCTCGAATTTTGGCAGGAACTTCAAGCCTACAAATATCGCTAGTATCCCTACAGGGAGATTAATCAAGAAGATCCAATGCCACGATACATACTCAACCAGGTAGCCTGACAAGACCGGACCCAGTGCCGGTGCCAGCAGCATCGGCACGCCCAGCATACCCATAATTGAGCCCATTTTCTCCGGCGGAGCCAGCCTGAAGACCATGGCCATACCAATCGGAGCAACCATACCCCCGCCAAGACCTTGGATCACCCGGAATAGGATCAGTTGTTCAGGCGAAGTTGCCAGCGAACAAAGAACCGAGCCTAGTGTGAACAGAGCGATGGTGACAAGGAAAATTTGCTTGGCCCCGAACCGGTCAGTCATCCAACCGGCAAGTGGAATTACCGCAGACAGGGCGAGCGTATATCCTGTTACTGTCCACTGGATGGTAGACACGGTCGTGTTAAAGTCCGTTACCAACTTGGGAAGAGCCACATTAACAACCGTACTGTCCAGGATAACCATGAACATTCCAATAATTACAGCCAGAAGTGGGGCGATTAGCTGCGTGATCGCGAACGGCTTCTGGTCTGCTGTATTCGTCATACTCATTTGTGCAGACCTCCATCTCCTAAATTCTACATTACACTGAGCGATCTATTGTTCCTGGAGTGTCATTATGTATTTATGATAATAGACGATATGTTCTTTAACGCTCACTTTGTTATTGTAGAGATTCATTAATTGATTTGCAATCATTAGATTTCCGATAACTGGTTATTCTTGATCCAAATTGAGCTCTGTTGAGAGTATGCTAAAGTACGACAAATAAGCCATGGAAATCGCTTCTAGCAAGCGGCTTCCATGGCTTATTCAATTATCCAGGCTTAAGTGTCAAGGAGTCTGCTTCCACTCCACAATGAACTCACCCTCGAAATCTTCACCCTCAAATCGGCTGTGTTCTTCAAGCGCATTTCCACATTGACAGGAGATTTGATCAGCCCCGTAATTGTCTGTCCCAAATTCAATAGCTTC
The DNA here is from genome assembly GCF_023704175.1 of Paenibacillus sp. YPG26. Taxonomy (NCBI): domain Bacteria; kingdom Bacillati; phylum Bacillota; class Bacilli; order Caryophanales; family Paenibacillaceae; genus Paenibacillus; species Paenibacillus sp. YPG26. Next base: position 2,330,599 of record NZ_CP084530.1, read on the forward strand.
ATTACGATGACTTCGGCGTCCTGGTATGATCGTATGCTCCTGTCCGCACTTCAAGCAGCGAATCATGAATCCTGTATCCATGGGTACACTCTCCCTGTATTAAGAGGTTTTATTCCAGGAAATCCTTAAGGCGTTTGCTTCTGCTAGGATGTCTAAGCTTGCGCAGTGCCTTGGCTTCAATCTGCCTAATCCGCTCGCGGGTTACGCCGAACTCCTTGCCTACTTCCTCAAGCGTACGTGTGCGCCCATCATCAATACCGAACCGGAGACGAAGCACATTCTCTTCGCGCTCTGTAAGGGTATCGAGCACCTCTTCGAGCTGCTCCTTGAGCAGTTCATAGGCCGCGGCGTCAGCAGGAGCCATAGCATCATGATCTTCGATGAAATCGCCCAGATTGGAATCATTCTCTTCCCCAATTGGGGTCTCCAGAGAGACTGGTTCCTGAGCGGCTTTCATAATTTCGCGAACCTTCTCAACACTTAGTTCCATTTCCTTCGCGATTTCTTCTGGAGAAGGCTCGCGGCCAAGATCCTGAAGAAGCTGTCTCGAGATCCGGATTAATTTGTTAATCGTCTCCACCATGTGCACAGGAATACGTATAGTTCTGGCCTGATCGGCGATCGCACGTGTAATCGCTTGGCGAATCCACCAGGTGGCATACGTACTGAATTTGAAGCCTTTGTTGTAGTCAAATTTCTCTACTGCCTTGATCAATCCCATATTCCCTTCCTGGATCAAGTCAAGGAATAGCATTCCGCGTCCAACATAACGCCGGGCAATACTGACAACGAGCCGCAGATTCGCTTCAGCCAGTCTGCGCTTGGCCGCTTCGTCACCTTGCTCGATACGTTTGGCCAATTCGACTTCCTCTGTCGCTGACAGCAGCGGCACACGCCCGATTTCTTTGAGATACATCCGCACTGGGTCATCAATCTTGATACCTGGCGGCAGAGACAAATCATCATCAAAGGTCATTTCATCGTTCTTCGAGTCATCCGGGCTGAACCCGCTGTTCTCTTCTACGTCATTGTCAAGATCTATCCCGTTCTCGGCTAGCTGTTCAAGGAACTCGTCGATTTGATCCTGATCCTGATCGAACGGGGCGAGCTTGCTCAGAATTTCTTTGTAGTTCAGCGAGGATTCCTTCTTGCCCTGGGCAAGTAATTGATCCTTCACCTGCTCAAGTGTAAGATCTGTATCTAGTTCAGTATGTTGTCCGTTCTCCATCATCCCGCTCCCTTCAACCAAAACAACTTATAAATAATATTTCAATTCAGCAAGCAACAAATACAGGATTCAATTGATGCTCAGCTGTCTTAGTCACCTAATATTACGGGCTTCATGGTTTGACAAATCGGAAAATTTATGGTAATATAAAATTACGTATTTTCCACACATAACTACCATGACATATCTTTAATTGTACCAAATGACTTGTTTTTTTTCAACTCTATTATTTGTAAATACCCGGCCTACAGGCCGGTTTTTTTATTTTAAGGCTTTTTCTCTACATATTTACTCAGTATTCTTTTGTTCCTTATATTCTATACCTGCCAGTTTCGTCCAATGAATTCCTCTCTCTTATTTCTCCCGGCGCTCTCCTCCCTGTTGTACTACACTGACAACCTTGAACATAGATTTATAGAAATAGAATCTATCTAATTCAAGGAGATTTGTTATGAGGAACTTTTTCTTTTTGCCCAAATATATGGCTGTACTGCTTCCATTCTCCTTCATGCTTGTCTGTGTGATTATATTCGCACCCTCAGGCCTATCCCTGCTAAATTCAGAAGCTATGGCTACCTTCAAGAATATCTTCAATGGTATATTTCTTGAATCCATTCCGTTTGTTCTGGCAGGAGCACTTCTCTCCTCCATACTCCATCTGACTATTCCTGAGCATACGATTAGCCGCTGGATTCCGAAGAATCCCCTTCTTGCCATCCTGTTCGCGTGTTCTATAGGCATTGTCTTCCCGATCTGCGAATGCGGGATGGTCCCGCTGGTCAGGCGCCTCATTCAGAAAGGAATGCCCGTCTACATGGCGATGGTATTCATTCTTGCTGGCCCTATCCTGAACCCTGTCGTATTCGGTTCAACCTATACAGCCTTCCGCACACACCCTGAGATCGCATATGCCAGAATGGGCCTCGCCCTGCTAGTATCTATTTCTATAGGTGTTATCTTGTATCTCACTTTAAAGGAATCTCCCCTCAGGCTCTCTAATTCCGACAAGCGGAATACGAGCATCACCGGGCATCAGCATCACCCGGTTCACCTCCGAAATCATGAGCACCATCACTCCAAGAACCGGTTCATGGCCGTGCTTGTCCATTCAGCAGACGAATTGTTCGGCATGGGCAAATATCTTATTCTGGGCTGCCTGCTAACCGCAGGCATTCAGACTATGGTCGCCAAGGAAAGCCTGACCGCCATAGGTGGTCACCCACTTGGAGCCTATGCATTCATGATGGGATTTTCCTTTTTATTGTCCCTGTGCTCAACTTCAGATGCTTTTGTAGCCTCCACCTTTCTGCCGTCCTTTTCAACCGGCTCTCTGCTTGCCTTTCTGATCCTGGGACCCATGCTTGATTTCAAAAATTTCATGATGCTGCTGGCCGCTTTCAAAGCGAGATTCGTCTTGTTCTTCATGTTCCTTGTCCTATCTTTGGTGTTTATCTTCTCTTTCCTTGGAGATCAGCTTATTCAGCATCTTAATTAAGCAGGAGGTATGCAGGATGAACAAGCCTTCCCTGATCCGTGCTCATAATCTGACGCGTGCAGTTATCTTGCTTGGTCTAGCCATATATATTTACCATCTTGACCACAGTGAGTCGCTGCATTATTACATTGCACCCAGAATGGAGTTCTGGGTCAGTCTTTGTCCCGCACCTTTAGCGTGTATAGCCCTAAGCCTGTTAATACAAGCCTTTCTTGTGAGAAAACGAAGTATATGTGATTGCACTACTCTGCCTTCTTCGGCAGTCCGAAATGCCGCGGTCTACGGAATTTTTACGATTCCCCTGCTGCTTGGCTTTTTGCTTCCGAATCAAGCGCTTGGAAGCGCAGCCGCCTTGAAGAAAGGAATGACACTCAGCAGACAATATCTTACAGAGCAGACCTTGAAGGAGAAATTCAAATCGCCCGATATTTATAACGAGGAGTTTGCTGAACTGGCAAGACTGCTGTATGCCCAGCCTGTAATTCAGGTGAACCAGGAGATTTTTTATGAGACCATTGGAGCCATTGACCTGTTCAAGCAAGAATTCGAGGGCAAGCCCATCCGTCTAAGCGGTTTTGTATATTCTGATCCATCTCTCGATAGACATAACGCCTTTGCCCTGGGCCGCTTTCTGGTCCTGTGCTGTACGGCCGATGCTGCTCCGTTCGGCGTATATATCAAGCCAGAAGAACCGGTTAACCTGCCGCAAGATACCTGGGTTGAGATCGAAGGCCATATTCATGTTACCCGGAATCAGGGCAAGGAGATCGCGAGTATTAACGCGGTACAGATTCGAGAGATTAAGCAGCCCAAAACTCCGTATATATATCCCAGCGATAATTCAGTAGACAAGCTTAGGAAAGAACTGGCAAGTATTAAACGGTAGAAGAGCTCAAGCCGTTCATTCCAGAATAAACAGCAAAAAAGATCATGCGTGGTTCCCGAATAAGTCCGGGCACGATCACGCATGATCTCCTATATAGAACTGCCATTTTTACATCAAAAACGTACCAATAACCAAAGATACCCCGATCACAATACCACGCAGCAGCTGAGCGACAGCCATATTGCCCTTCGCAATCTCGTCCCCGAGCTTTGTCTTCGGTGTGACCAGATCGAACACAATATACACAACACACAAAGATATAATGCCAACCGCAGACCAGGTCAGCATGGCCAACCAGGAGGGACTGCTAAAGGAGACCATTGCGATAATAATACACAGACCCAGCATTTTGCTGCCCATATACATACCGGCCGCTTCATTGCCTCTGGCTATTTCTTCATTGTCCTTGAACTTGGTCATCAGGCTAAAGATGCCATAACCCGCAAGCAGAATTACAAATAAAATTAATATTCCAATACCAATATCAAGTAAATCCCAGCTAAATTCCTTCACAGATATACCGCCTCCTGATTATGTAATCAATTGCTTTCGCAGGAACTTATGGCTGCCGGACAATAATAAGCCAAGTCCCCGGTTACTTTCGCACCAATACGGGACAGTACGCCCGCTGATGTACCATTGAACACGTACACGCCTGTCAGAAGATATCCATGATAGTCGCCAAGTTCAGTCGGAACCACGGCTGGTGACATGGGATAGAGACGCTGATATATTTTGGGCATGCTATCGTAGTAATCCGCCTCTTCTGGGCTTGTGTCCTCAGGTGTTCCTGCTGTATCACTAGATAACCTGCTTATCTCAAGACCCTTCAGATCGTACAGATCTGTCCCCTTCCCCTCACGTCCCCAGTATCCCTTGGCGGCATAAGGCTCTCCTGTCAGAAGAAACGGTTCATTAGTGAAATACGTGGGCAGCAAATATTTGGAAATGATCTCCATATCCTCAGCATCGAATAATTTGAAGCCAAGATATTCCTCTGTCAGCTCATTTCGTTCATACAGTGACCAGATTGTCGCCATGAAGCCCTTGCTTTGTGTGATTATATTTTGCGCGGGGTTAATAAGAGCCAACTTTCCTTCAGCTGCCAGCTTCATAAGCTCTTCGCCTACAAGAACTCCGCTGCCCTCTTCCCGGTCATGGATTAAGAATTCGAGCGGATAGAGCCGGTACAAGATCGTAATCCTCTCAGTCCCATGATACAGTCCAACTCCGGGAACAATCCGCAGCTCTTCAAGCGGGACATAATTCACCTCGATACCTGCCTCTTTACATCTGCGCATAAGATATTTCGTATTCATGCTGTCTTCCAGAATTTCACCCATGCAGGTGAAAGTCACTTTATTCCCAAGTCCTCTTGCTGAATAATCGGCAACCATATCCTTGAAGGTCCAGGTTAATGCTTCATCCATATGGGCAGATGGACCTGAGGCATCCATACAGCGTCTCACCAGCTCTCTCTCCAAATAAGCAGCCTCGGGGATTCCCGTTGGAGTCTCGGTATTATTCTCGATACACTTCATGCCGTGCTCCCCGATAATCCAGTCCTGACGTTCAATCCCGCTCCAGGGAAGGGGGATCCGGGCAGCAGGAATCATCGCGGGTTCAAGACCAAGCTGATCAATCAAATAACTGTCAGGTAGATATTGCTGGGCGAAACGAAGAGCTTTCCCATAGATCCGGTTCACTTGTTCAGATGCGGTCCTCAGCTCCGTAATCTCATGCTCCTTATACATCACGAACGAGGGAAGACAATACTGCTTTCCATACATCCGGTAGTACGGAATTTCCCTGGCGATCTCCCCATCGAAAACTTCTTCGTAATCAACTTGTGGCGTATAGATCTCTCTCATTCCGGCTATCCTCCAAAGGAAGAGTGGGAGCTGCCGCTTCCGAATCCGCTGTGACTTCGGCTATCACTTATACTGCCGGAGCTTCTAGATGAACCTCCATAATATCCTCCGCCTCCATAGTAGTAATGCCCGCTGCTGGAGTCATACTCGCACCCGGCATCATAGTCGGGATCACATTCATCCTGTTGTCCACAGCCTGAGAGTGCTGCTGGAACAGTCAGAAGCAGGGCGAATGCCATTAATTTCGTCTTGGACACGAAGCCTTGCATCTTCTTCGGTTCAGGTTGTTGTATGGGTTGTTGCTCCCCGCGCATTACAAGTTCACCTCTTCCTTCAAATAAAAGACCACCTTATTCCTGTCCATATCCAGCACAGAATAGATAATTTCATACGTCTTGTCATTCTTCACAATATAGTGATCCAGGAGCATTCTTGCGATCTCTGTTGTGATCAGGGATGGATAGCCCCGCTCCTCCCGCGGATCAAAATCATGTCCGTTCCAGAATACGAACTCTGGAGCGAGTAGTGAGGTCATGGTCACCTGCTCCAATGCCCGCTTGGATACCGCATGCCCATACTTTTCCAGTGAGTGCTCACTGTAGGGACTTACATACACATAATGATGCTGGTCATCCTCTGTTTCATTGGAAATATGTGCCCAAAGCTTGTTATGAATCAGAGTCGCGTCCACGAGCTTGTGAACAAACAACTCATCAGAAGAGACATCGATGGACTGTATTGTACGAACGACTTTATGGCTCTCTTCAGACCATTCCTGATATTTCAGCGGAAATAAGATACTCATCACTACCTCTCTAGTCCTTTATTACAATGTCCTGCAGCAGCTGCTCCCACCCCTGGTCATCTCCACGCCAATCAGAACCCTTATTTAATTCTGCCATAATTATCCCTTGTTTGAACTCGGGGCAAATCTTCTGAGTTGTCTTGTGTCCGGTATTCACAATTAGCAGCGTGAATGAATGGGCCGTTAGTTCAGATAAAATCTGCTGAAGGTGTATCGCCTCATCAAGTGTGGAGCCCATGCGGATATATAAGATACGCTCTGCCCTGCTGGCAGTCTGCAAGAATCTCTCCTGTCTCCGTAACTGTCTGCTCTGAAATTCCTGATAAGCTTCCGTCCATCGATCCGGAGGCAGTGTGACCGGGAAGTCGTGATATGAGAAGATGTCATACTTCTCATCCTTAATGCAGTAACAGGTCTTGAATTGTCCTACGAGCTTCAGATGATCAAGTTTCATAAAGTCTTCAAAACGGTTCTGCAATACGGCTATTAATCCCCGATGTGAGCTTGAGATGAACCAATCCAGCGGGCCTGCAGCATGGCGAGCCCCAAGTCTTCTCAGCTGATAGGCGGTCTGACAATTAGCTCCCAGGCTGAACAATGCATCATAGGTACCGCTCAAAGGTGAATGTATCACTTTGACCCCTCCGTCTGCTTGCTTGTTATATAGGACGTATTCTCAACTGCCTTATATAGTGCTTCTCACACATTATGCAAGTAACAAACGGGTGGAACAGGCCCCTGTATCATACTTAACACCCGACAGATCAGCTGCCGGGTGTTATCAGGATAACTAACCAGGATAGCATATACCAATATTGACCTATTACACAACGGATAATTAAAAAATTTAATATAGTTTTGAACAGATAGACCTAGAGTTAAGCCAATTTAACTGATTCCCTTAGTGCCTGTATCCTAATAGTTGAAGAATTACAATCCCATTTTTCAGCGAAAAAACCGCCCCTTTTTACAGAGCGGTCATCAAATTAGCCGGTTTTTATTAGGGTCTACTAAAGGACTAGGTCTTACTAAAGTACTCTTCGCATCGTTAAAATCACTCTTTGCCAGTAACCCGAATCCAGCGGACTGATCTGCACACCGGGACCACCCCAAGTGTGAATGAAGTTCCCATCCCCGATATAAATGCCTACGTGTCCCGGGATTCGATCATCTTGGAATCGGCCGGGCACAGTGAAGAAGATCAGATCTCCTGTTCTAAGCTCGCTTCGTTCAACGGCGGTTCCTCTCTTGGCCTGTTCACTTGCCAGTCTAGGCAGATCCACATTGAATTGCTTGAATACATGCTGGGTGAATGAAGAACAATCAAAAGTTCTTGAAGTCGTGTATTCATCGGCTCCGAACTCGTAAGCAACGCCAAGAAATCTCTTAGCATAGGCCACCAGCTCCTGAGTGTCTACCGAACTGAGGGCTCTGAAACCTCCAAGCCTTTGATCTTGGCCATTAGCTGCCTCCTTAAGGGGCGGAAGCTTGGATATCTCAAGCCTGCCAGATTCGCTGTTCCAAGCAGTCTCTGTCCCAAGAAGGGCTGAGAGATCCGTGAGACTTATACAGATCTGGTTGTCCCTGTGCACAGGCCTGTCTTTGAGGGTTATGGTTGTTCCCTTGGATACGGCTGTACTCCGGCCCGGATATACTTCGTAGATAGGATCACTGAATCCAATCAGGACAGCATTCGCATTCTCTTTATAGTTCAGACCCAAGGTCTTTGCTGCAACACGTAAAGGAATCCAAGTTTTCCCCCCCGAGTCTCTATACACATTCTTCTTGATAATGGCAGCTTTGGAATCGTGCAGCGCTTGTGATTTCAAGTTAGTCGAATCCTTTCTTGCTGGACCGCATGAAGTACTGACAATAACAAGAGTACCAACGAGCAACCATTTCGGTAACCTCCAACATAGATGAACAGTCATAAATTTGTGATCTCCATTCTTTCAAATTAGTTATTTGAAGTATGTGGAGAGATTCTTGATTTATGTATTACAAGAACAAATTTTCTCGAGTTACCTTGATATTCATGCAGAAAAAGCCTTATTTCTAAGGCTTCTTCCATGAATCAGCACAGTTCGAGTAGACCTAGACAGCTGGCTGATTACGTATCCAGGCCAAAGCTACTGTGCCTTCACCAGCAAGGATACCTACAACAGGAATAAAGGTCATTATCTCTGTTCGGAGTCCCGGATCCAGATTCGTTAGTTCCCGTTCCAGTTCCTCAGCTTCGGCCGGATTGTTAACATGCATGATGCAGACCTCTTTAATTCTCCCGATATCTGCCTTCAGATGCTCAATCATCCGCTGTTTCGTTTTCTTGAAGGTTCTTATTTTATCCTCCACTAGAACTTTTCCTTTGTCGAACTTCAACAACAGATGAATTCTGAGAAGTTGGCTTACAAGCAGCTGTGTTCCTGATACTCTGCCGCTCCGATGCAGCCTCTGCAGACTGGCAGGAATCACATAGAATGCAAGATTCTGAGCCATTTGCTCAAGTCTCTCTTTGATCTCCTCCACCGTCTTCCCCTGCTTATGCAGCTTTATCCCGTTCAGAATCATTTCCCTAAGCGGAAAGGCCCCTGCTTGCGAATCAATCCCGGTTACTCGAACCTCAGCCATTTCTGCAGCCTGCATGGATGTGTTCATAGTTCCGCTGAGTTCCGAAGAACAGTGGATTGCGATGATTTCATCATACTTATCTTTTAGAGATTCATACAGCTGGACAAATTCACCAATCGGAGGCTGTGAACTTCCAGCTTTCTCATGAAGTCTTAACTGCTCATAAAATTGCTCTGCTGTAATATCTACAGTCTCTCTGTAACACTCATCACCCAACATTAAGCGCAGTGGAACAATATATATATGATTCTCCTTGGCATAATCGGGATCTATGGTGCAGGTACTGTCGGTAACCCACGCAATGGATCTTTTCAAAAAATCATGACCTCTCTTCTATGATGTTTTTACTCACTTTTTAGACTATACGACATATATTAAAACAAAATATAAAGTTTTACGACATTTTGATTCCAAAGGCCTATGAATTAGGACAAATATTGTGACGAAATTATATTTATACACTTCATTCGACTTAATTCCCCTCTAAAAGTTGGATTAAGGAGCAGGAGATCAGACTCATATCTATTATACCTGAAAGGTGGGCATATAACCTAAATTAACACTTGGGAAGGATTTACCACATCACAAGGAGTGAGCTATCATGAAATTAACACTTATCCGCCCTTTATATTTGCTCATCGCTGCCATGATCATTAGCTTCACATCAGGAGGTGCCTCATTGACACCTGTTAGTGCTGCTGCAACCCAGAAAGCGTCCTGGTTATGGGACACCAGCCTGATCAAGCAATCTGGATCAACGGTTCTAACCTTTTATAAGAATCAAGGCGTAAACGTAATCTATTTACAAATTAACCGAAAGATAAATGTTTCATACTACAAAAATTTCATTCGACAAGCTACTGCGCAAGGAATAGAAGTTCATGCGCTGGATGGCCATTCCACATGGGCACTCACCAGTCAGCGTACACAGCTGACGACACTGCTCAAATGGATTGAGAATTACCAGTTGAACGCGGGTGTAAATGAGAAGTTCAAAGGTATTCATGTCGATATCGAGCCTTATCTGCTGCCTGACTGGAATACGAACCAAAAGTCTATTATTTCCCAGTGGCAGAGTAATGTTCAATATATGGTTCAAAGAGCAGCCGTCATTAAACTGCCTATTGCTGCTGATCTTCCTTTCTGGCTGCACACGATTAAGGTTCCTGATGGTACGTCTACACTCAGCAGCTGGATGCTGAAGCAGTATAACTCTGTAACTCTTATGTCATATCGTGACACTAGCACAGGAATTTTCAATGTGGCCAAGACCATTCTTGAAGAAGGAGTTGCCTTGGGTAAGACCGTGCATACAGGGGTTGAGACCAACAACACTTCTGAAGGCGATGTCATTTCCTTCTATGAGGAAGGTGCAAGCTTCATGAATCAGGAGCTTGAGAAGCTGGTTCAGCTTGCGTCTGGTTATACCTCTTACGGCGGTATTGCTGTCCATGACTATTTAGGCTGGAAGTCATTAGTTGAGAGTTCATCTGCGAATTAATAATCTTAACTATAATAAAAGGCTGAGGAACCGGGTACTTTCCAAGTGAAAGACTCGGTTTTTTTTTGACTTAAAAGGACGATATACGGAGATTGTTGTTGATAGAAGATCGCTCTATGATAGCGTTACACATCTTCCAAGACCCCAATTGAATATCAGAAAAAGGAGGCGGCTTTATATGCTGCAGGCCAGACCGACGTTTAAGAAGTTGCTGTCAGTCCCCCAGCTCATGAAACTTGTTGTCGTCCTTTCCCTCCTCTGTTCCCTTCTTCCAATATACTTGCCTAATCTTCCTAGGACCTATGCGGAACCAGCAATCACACTGGATTCTCCCACTAATGGCTCCACTCCCTCAGACACTATTGTTCGCATAACCGGTCGTTATTCCAATGTCTACAACATCAGTCTGGTCATTAATGCAACCCGCAGAGAGGACGTCCATATGGAGGATGATGCCTCCGGTACAGAGTCTGGCACCTGGTATTATGATTTGGACACTTCAAGTTATGATGGTGCAATTGAGATTGTAGCCGGCGGTCAGCGGCCGGATACCCGTTACGGAATTTCCACCCCATTCGTCGTATTCCATGTAGATCATCCCGAAGCGAACAAACCCGCTGTTGAAATTGTCAGCCCCGAAGACGGAAGCCGCTTAACTGGAATTCAACTGATTAAGGTTAAAGCAACCGCACGCAACCCGCTCACTTCAGTACAGATCAGAATTAACGGAAGCTCTTGGAAAAATACAATCTTAAAAGGAAATCTTTATGAATACGCTTACAGCCCAGTGCTGAAAGGAGATCAGACCTTAAGCATTGAAGCCAGAGCAACCGACGATCACAATAACATCGGTAAAAGCTCAACCCGCTATGTATATACAGGCGAAGGTGTCCGTGAACCGGTTATCGTTGAGAAGCAGGATCGTGCCATTTGGCTTTGGGAAAAGGCTGCCTACAACCTGATTCTGAATCCCGGTTCCAGAAGCGCACTTGAACAGTTCACCAGCGATACCTCCACCTTCAACTCGGGGGCTGTCACTACCATTTATATGGGGGTATTCCCACATGAGGGTGTGGATATGCTGGAGGAAAAGCGCAAGGAACTCCGCAAATTCTTGAAATGGGCTCATGAACGCGGCTTGAAAATTCAAGCCTGTATCGCTGGCGGAACCGTACCTCCCTATTTCGGAAGTTACAAGAGATATAATAAACATGCCATCAACGAAATCGAGAAAGTCATTAATTTCAATCTTTCTTCCCCGCCGGATGAACGCTTCGACGGAGTGAATGTCGACGTGGAGCCTTATATTCTTGGTGAATTCGGCACTACCAAGCCTCAGCTTCAGATCGACTATCTGAATCTGCTTCAAACGATGATGGAACGCAGAAACCTGTCAGGCCTTAACCTTCCTGTTGGCCCTGCCATTCCAAGATGGTATGACACCTCCAATGCCGCTAACGATATCACATGGCAAGGACAGACCAAGTGGTTGTCCCAGCATGTTCAGGATATAACAGATTATATATCCATCATGGATTATACAGATAGCAGCAGAGGAATCATTGACGGAGCTCAAGGTGAAATTGACTATGCGAACTCTATCAATAAGCCTAACTCGGTTATCGTAGGTGTTGAGACACTCGACATCGCGAATAGTGGCGATCCGGAGTCCATTACCTTCCGGGAAGAAGGACGGACCTACATGGAGAGCCAACTGGCCGCGGTATATCAGAAGTTTAGCAATGAACCGTCATTTGGCGGAATAGCTATGCACCACTACGACTCCATTAGATGGCTTCCTACGGAATGGGGACCTAATGCGGTATTCTGGAAGCCACAGATCGAGGACACCACTCCACCAACTGCACTTAGTACCGATCCCGAAGCTGTCACTTTTGATTATCAGACGATTAAGCTGACCTATGGCCGGGCAACGGATAACTCGGACATTGAGGAATATCGAATCTACCGGAGCACATCTCCTGAATTCACACCAAGCGTAGCCAACTATGCAGGCAAATCCTACAATCTGGATTATACAGATGAGGGCCTGCTTCCACAAACAACTTACTATTACAAAGTAGCTGCGGTTGATATCAGCGGTAACGTCGGTCCTGCTAGCGGTATTACCTCAGCCACCACGGGAGAGACACATCTACAACCGATGACCATTAGCTCCATGAAGGTATCGCTGAACGCAGGCAAGATCAGAGCAACCCTCAAGGTACAAGACTTCAGTACAAAAGAGGAACTCTCAGCTCTTGTATACGGCCGATTCACCTATATGGCAGGTAAATATGTAACCTTCAAGCTCACTCCTGGCACTATTGCAGCTATTGACTCGGAAGCTGTGCCTACTGCTTCGGGCATGGCCGGGTTCGCTCCGCAGCGGATTATAGCCCCAGGTTATTACTGGGCATCTGCTTATGACACACCACATACCGCTACGGTAGTCTGGCCTGCACAGCAGGGTGCAGCACAAACGGAGGATCGGAATGCGGACCAAGAGCCCTCACTTGATCAAGAGCCAACACCTGACCAGGAACCTGTAGTTGAAGAAGAGCCGGTAGTTGACCAAGAACCTCTTCCTGCTGAGGAGGAACCTGAAGAGACACCTGAACTGCAGCCATGAGGAACTGCCTCCATGTATGAGTAGGTGCCTGCACATGACCTCGCTTCAAAATAGAATAAGACCCGGAAGAAGCTTCCGGGTCTTATTCTTACTCTTACTCGATCTGCGATGCCTCTTTATCAATTATCTCGATCATTAAATAGCGGTTCTTCTTCCTCTTGCGAACCGTGTAACGATAATCTCCATGCACGATGCTATCGCCTACACCCAATTCGCTGTTCTGTGCGAAGAGCCAGCCGCCAATTGTATCCCACTCTCCGGAATCAAGCTCACTCGTGAGATGACTGCTAACTTCCATTACAGACACTTTACCATTCACAGTCAAGTGTCCTGGTGCCCAGACTTTCACATCTTCTTCTTCTTCCGTATCGAACTCGTCCCTAATCTCGCCAACGATCTGTTCCAGAATGTCCTCAATCGTTACGAGACCCGAGGTTCCGCCATATTCATCAATAAGAATCGCCATGTTGGTACCATCCTTCTGAAGACGCTTCAGCAGGGTATTCACATGAATAAATTCCGGAACGGCCATTACGGGTTGAATTAAATCCGATACATCAAGATTGGGATTGTCCTCATAGGCAAGGAAGAATTGCTTGGTATTAATAATACCAATAACATTGTCTTTGCTCTCTTGAACAACCGGGAACCTGGTGTACTGCTGTTCCTTGATAATCTCAAGATTCTCTTGTCTTGTCTTGCCTGTATATAAACAGATCATATCCGTTCTGGGAACCATAATGTCCTTAGCCATCAGATTATCAAATGCGAAGATTCGATTCACATAACCGTACTCCGCCTGGTTAATCTTGCCGCTCTCCAGACTTTCGCTCAGGATAATACGAAGCTCCTCTTCCGAGTGCGCCTCCTCGTGTTCCGAAGCAGGCTTTACACCAAAGAGTCTCACAAGCTGATTGGCTGATCCATTCAAGGCCCAAATGAAAGGATACATAATTTTGCTAAACCAGATTATAGGCCTTGCCGTAAGAAGAGCAATCGTCTCAGCTTTGCGAATAGCGAGAGTTTTGGGTGCCAATTCACCTACGACAACATGAAGATAAGTGATTAGGGCAAATGCAATAATTACAGACACCACGCTGCCCAGACTTTCAGGGATATTGAGACCGCTGAATAAAGGATGCATGATGGCTTCCATCGTAGGTTCTCCAAGCCATCCTAATCCGAGCGCAGTAATCGTAATACCGAGCTGACATGCAGACAGATAACCATCCAGGTTATCCAGTACTTTCTTCACGGCCTTAGCATTCTTACGGCCTTCCGTGATTAGTTGGTCCACTCTGCTGCTCCTCAATCGAACCACTGCAAACTCTACAGCTACAAAGAATGCTGTCAGAAAAATCAATAAAGCGATTAATACTAAGTTCAAACCATACCTGTCACTTTCCACAAACATCTTCTCCTTAAGTTATGTCCTTATAATTACATCTGAATATTTACGAAGAAGAGCCTTGCTTGGTTTCAAAAAATTATTGAGGGCTTAATTTGGTTGCCTTAACCCGATCATAGGCATCTCCGAGAATCAAGTAACCACCAGGTGATGAGAGGACGATTACCCCCCGGTTTATTGGTTCAGTACGTTCAATTATTGTTGTCCAGAGCACCATGCCTGAATTGTTCAAGCGCTGCACGAACGCTTTGGAGACCGTTCCGTGCCAGTCCTCATTTGTTTTTCCCGTAACAATATATCCGCCGCCTGCAGCAAGCTGAACATCGTTAGCATAACTACGGTCAAGGCTGCTGTCCAGAGGATGAGACCACAGAAGATTGCCTTGCACATCTGTCTTCAGGATATATCCGGTCGTTAAATTTCGTATATTGTGATTAGGATTCGGATGATTGTAGAACCCTGAGATCACATACCCACCGTCCTTATCCTGCACAAGAGCAGTATTCCATAAATTCTGACTATCCTGAGCGGGGGCAAAGCTCTTCTCCCATTCCAGCTTGCTGGTGCTGCTGAATTTGGACAAGGTTACTGTTCCTGTGCCCTCTTGGGAAGTAGCCTCGCCTAGCAAGATAAAGCCGCCATCTTCCGTATGCTTAACCAGAGATACGGAGTCCTCCGTTGCTTTTCTTAGAGTCTTTTGCCAGATGAGCTTGCCATTTCCCGCCAGCTTAACCAAGATTAAATCCCGTTCCTGTCCTAGAGAACCTGGCGTGGTTCCGGCAACGATATAACTTCCATCCACCAGTTGATCCACAGACTTAAGATAGGTATTCTCTAGGGATAGCGTGTATTCCCAATCCTTATTGCCCTGTCCGTTCACCTTCAGGATTTCTTTGCCACCTGTAGAGATATATCCGCCGCCCCGTGTCTGATGAAAGGACGCCAAATAAGAAATATTATACTTAGGGAAGGTTACCTTCTCCTTTTTGACTCCACCTGTACTAATAGAATTTACTGTAATTTGATCATTTCGAAGGTATGCTGCCAGAATCTCACGTTGGCCATGCTCATAAATAGAGTCCAAAGGAAGCTCTACTTCTTTGTCCCATACAACCCGGGGAGCCTGCCGGTTCAGAGTTTCTGCGGACACCAGAGATCCTACTGAAAAAGCTAGGGCTAAAGCAAGAACTGAAGAGATCATAAGTCTGATTTTTTTATTTGAGAATGTTCTACTGCTCATTATTATTTCTCCTCCTTCAGATAATATGTCTGTCCTTACTCATTATGTTTCACCACTATCTTTGAGGACAAGCGGATAAAGGCTTACCTGAACAGAATATTTTCATCACTACGATTACTATTGAACTAGTTCTGGAATAACAAGGCTCCCCAAAATGGATGTACCATTTTGGGGAGCCTATGTTCATTATTCGCTTATTATCTCATCATTCACAGCACTATCCCGATCAAGCCAACTGCGTATCATGGACAACAGCTGCGCACTATTCACAGGCTTCGTAATGTAATCCGAGGCTCCTGCCTCTAGACATTCTTCCCGGTCTCCCTTCATCGCTTTGGCGGTCAAAGCGATGATCGGAAGATCCTTGAACTCATCCTTCATACGAATAGCTCTCGTGGTCTCATAACCATCCATCACAGGCATCATGATATCCATTAGAACAATCTCAATATCCGGTGTCTCCTCCAGAATTCGGATCGCTTCCTGACCATTCTCTGCTGGTATAACCTTCATATTATGCCGTTCCAGAATAGTCATTAGCGCAAATATATTACGCACATCATCATCAACGACGAGCACCTTTTTGTATCTGATCATTTCGTCTGATTGATGAAGCTTAACCAGCTTCTCGCGGGTATCGGCCGGTAGATCTTCCGTACGGCGATGCAGGAACAGACTGGTCTCATCCATGACCTGATTGGAGGTCTTCACTTCTTTGATTACAGCCGTCTTGATGAATTCCTCAAGCTCGTTCTCTTCCTCCATCGTCCACTTTCTGCTGCGATGCAGAACGATTGGAACATGTTTGTTCTGCGGGTTCTTGTACATTTCACGTATTAGAGCAAGAGCGTCCAGATCCGCCAAGTCATTATCGATCAGCACACAGTCAAATTCTTTGGTTTTCAGCTGATTCAGTGCCTTTCTCGATGTATCCACAGCAGTAATTCTCAGATCCTTGCTGTTGATCATCTGGACGAATTCTTTGCGGGGCTCTTCTTCCCGCACAACAACCAGCAGTGTATGAATTTGCTTATCCGCGAAGGCATTAAGTTTGTCCAGTGTGTTATCCAGCTCTTCATTGGTAACTGGTTTGCACAGATAGCCATGAACACCTTTCTGCTTCAATTCAAATTCGTCTTCCTCAACAGTAATCACACATACCGGAATATGCCGGACTTCCATATCGTTCTTCAAGTGCTCAATTACAAGCCAGCCGTCCGTGTCTTTCAGCCTCAGATCCAGTGTTATTGCAACTGGCTGATACTTTCGGGCGAGCTCTAGCGCATTCGAACCCTTGGTTGTGATTACTGCCTTGATTCCTTTACGATGAAGGGCATCAAGCAGAATCTCATTGAATTTGAGATCATCCTCAACAATCAGGAAGACCCTGTCGTTTGGCCCGATATTATCCCGGTCATCTTTAACCTCACTTCGTGAGCTGAAGCGATGGGACTCCGGCGGGGTTACATCAATGACCTCAGGCACATATTTGGGTGTAAGGCCTGAATCGGATGCATCCACATCTACAGGAAGATATAGATTAAAGATGCTTCCCTTATTCATAACACTATACAGCGTGATCTCTCCGCCAAGCATAGCTGCGATTTCGCGTGAGATTGCAAGACCTAGCCCCGTACCGCCATATTCCCGGTTCGTGCTTCCATCCGCCTGCTGGAAGGCTTCAAAAATTATACTTTGCTTGTCATCCGCAATTCCGATCCCCGTATCGCTAACCGAGAAGCACAAGACCATACCAGCATCGTTCAGTGTCTCGTTATCTTCACTCCAGCCATCCAGTGCTTTGCGCAGATGGAGTGAGATCAGACCTCTTTCAGTGAATTTGAACGCATTTGATAATAAATTTTTGAGTATTTGCTGTAATCTCTTTTGATCTGTAACAATTTTCTGTGGCACGTCTGAATCAGCCTTGAGTGTGAAATCAAGCTCCTTACCTCCGATCAATGGACGGAAGGCGCGATTCAGCCCCTCTAGCAGGTCGACAAGCGAAATCTCGCTAAGATCTACAGAAGCCGTTCCGGATTCAATTTTGGATAAATCCAGAATATCGTTGATCAAATTCAGAAGATCCAGCCCTGAGTCCTGAATTGTCTTCGCGTATTTCACCTGGCTATCACTGAGGTTCTCATCCGGATTCTCGGCAAGCTGCTCTGCAAGCAACAGCAGTGAGTTAAGTGGTGTGCGAAGTTCATGAGACATGTTGGCCAGGAACTCGGATTTATAGCGTGAAGTCAGTGCCAGCTGCTCCGCTTTTTCTTCAAGGAAGCGCTTGGCGACTTCCACTTCATTATTCTTGCTCTCAACCTCAGCCTTCTGTATAACCAGAAGCTTGGCTTTGTCCTCAAGCTCTTCATTCGTATTTTGAAGCTCCATCTGCTGCTTCTGGAGTTCTTCCGTCAGCGATTGCGACTGCATAAGCAGTTCTTCTGTACGCTGATTCGCCTGCATTGTATTGATAACGATACCGATCGATTCTGTCAATTGATCAAGGAAGGCAAGGTCAATATCGTTGAACTTCCGGAATGAGGCAAGCTCAAGTACAGCCAACACCTGATCTTCAAAGATAATCGGAAGAAGCACAATGTTAAGCGGGGTAGCTTCCCCAAGTCCTGAGGAGATCATAACATAATCGCTTGGTACGTTGTTCAGCAGAATCCGCTGCTTCTCAATCAGGCATTGTCCCACCAAGCCTTCTCCGGCACGGAATTCATTAGACAGGTGCTTGCGCTGCTGATAGGCGTAGCTTGCGAACAATTCAAGCACAGGCTCCCCGTTCACCGCTTCGTTAATGTAGAATACACCGTGCTGCATCGATACCAGCGGAGCAAGCTCAGACAAGATCATGCGGCTGACGGCATACAAATCACGCTGACCCTGTAGGAGACGTGAGAACTTCGCCAGATTGGTCTTCAGCCAATCCTGCTCTGTGTTAATCCGGGTAGTTTCCTTGAGGTTCCGAATCATCTCATTCACATTGTCTTTGAGCGCGGCTACTTCCCCAGCGGCGGCCACATCAATCGTACGTGAGAGATCTCCCTTGGTTACGGCGGTAGCTACGTTGGTGATTGCACGCACCTGCGTTGTGAGCGTGCTCGCCATGTAGTTAACGTTATCGGTAAGATCACGCCAAGTCCCGGCCGCACCCGGTACACTCGCTTGTCCGCCCAGCTTCCCTTCCGCTCCTACCTCTCTTGACACCGTAGTAACCTGATCGGCAAAGGTTGCCAGCGTATCGATCATGTTATTAATCGTATCCGTCAGCTCGGCAATCTCACCTTTGGCTTCCACGGTTAGTTTTTGCTTCAAATTCCCGTTCGCTACCGCCGTGACGACTTTAGCGATTCCACGTACCTGGTCGGTCAGATTCGTAGCCATAATATTTACGTTATCCGTCAGGTCCTTCCAGATACCGCCAACTCCGCGAACTTGGGCCTGACCGCCCAGCTTACCGTCGGTACCTACCTCAGACGCCACACGGGTAACCTCGGAGGCAAATGAGTTGAGCTGATCCACCATCGTATTAATCGTGTTCTTCAGCTCCAAGAGCTCACCTTTTACATCTACGGTAATTTTCTTGGACAGATCTCCATTGGCCACGGCTGTGGTTACTCCCGCAATATTACGCATCTGGATCGTCAGGTTGCTGGCCATATAGTTAACCGTATCAGTCAAGTCTTTCCAGGTGCCGGACACATCCTTCACCTCGGCCTGTGCACCCAGCTTACCTTCTGTTCCGACTTCACGCGCAACGCGGGTAACCTCGGAGGCAAAGTTACTGAGCTGATCCACCATCGTATTCATCGTGTTCTTCAGCTCAAGAATTTCACCTTTTACATCAACGGTGATCTTCTTAGAAAGATCCCCTTTTGCAACCGCGGTAGTCACATCTGCAATGTTACGTACCTGGTCGGTCAGATTCCGGGCCATGCTGTTAACCCCTTCAGTCAGGTCCTTCCAGGTTCCGCCTACGCCCTTAACCTGGGCCTGACCGCCCAGCTTCCCTTCCGTACCTACCTCATTCGCCACCCGCGTTACCTCGGAAGCAAAGGTTGAGAGCTGGTCCACCATCGTGTTAATCGTGTTCTTGAGCTCAAGAATCTCTCCTTGAACATCCGCGGTAATCTTCTTGGATAGATCCCCGTTGGCTACCGCTGTGGTAACGACAGCGATGTTACGCACCTGATTCGTCAGGTTGCTCGCCATATAGTTAACGCTTTCCGTGAGGTCACGCCACGTTCCGGCAACCCCTTTTACCTGAGCCTGGCCGCCCAGCATTCCAAGCGTACCTACCTCACGCGCCACACGGGTAACCTCGGAGGCAAAAGTACTCAGCTGGTCCACCATCGTATTGATCGTGTTCTTCAGCTCCAAAATCTCACCCTTGGCATTAACAGTTATATGCTTGGACAGATCGCCCTTCGCA
Source organism: Paenibacillus sp. YPG26 (assembly GCF_023704175.1). Taxonomy (NCBI): domain Bacteria; kingdom Bacillati; phylum Bacillota; class Bacilli; order Caryophanales; family Paenibacillaceae; genus Paenibacillus; species Paenibacillus sp. YPG26. The sequence continues at coordinate 2,350,734 of NZ_CP084530.1, forward strand.
ACGGCTGTGGTCACTTCCGCGATATTACGCACCTGATCGGTAAGCGTACCCGCCATATAGTTAACACTATCCGTCAAGTCCTTCCAGGTTCCCGATACATCTTTAACATCCGCTTGGCCGCCCAGCTTACCCTCTGTTGATACTTCTCTGGCTACGCGTGTAACCTCGGAAGCGAAGTTGCTAAGCTGATCCACCATGATATTGATCGTGCTCTTGAGCTGCAGGATTTCGCCTTTGGCATCAACCGTAATCTTCTTGGACAGATTACCCTGTGCGACTGCAGTCGTTACTTCAGCAATGTTACGCACCTGATTCGTCAGATTGCTCGCCATGTAGTTAACGCTTTCGGTCAAATCACGCCATGTGCCAGCAACACCGCTTACTTCAGCCTGGCCGCCCAAGATCCCTTCTGTGCCTACTTCCCGGGCCATACGGGTTACCTCGGAGGCAAATGTCGAGAGCTGATCCACCATCGTATTAATCGTAATTTTAAGCTCAAGGATTTCGCCTTGAACATCCGCTGTAATTTTCTTCGATAAATCCCCGTTCGCTACCGCAGTAGTTACAACTGCAATGTTACGTACCTGATCGGTCAGGTTCGAAGCCATATCATTAACACTTTCGGTAAGGTCACGCCATGTACCTGAGACATCCTTTACGTTCGCCTGGCCGCCCAGCTTACCCTCTGTTCCTACCTCACGGGCCATACGGGTTACCTCGGAGGCAAATGTCGAGAGCTGATCCACCATCGTATTAATGGTGTCCTTAAGCTCCAGAATTTCGCCTTTGGCGTTAACGGTAATCTGCTTGGACAGATCTCCCTTGGCCACGGCTGTGGTTACAGCTGCGATATTACGCACCTGATCCGTCAAATTCGTAGCCATGTTGTTAACGCTGTCCGTGAGATCCTTCCAGGTGCCCGAGACCCCTTTCACATCTGCTTGTCCGCCAAGAATACCCTCTGTTCCTACTTCACGGGCTACACGGGTTACCTCGGAAGCGAACGTGCTAAGCTGGGTCACCATCATGTTGATGTTAGTAGCTGTCCGCTGGAATTCACCGGTAAGCGGCCTGCCTTCAAATTCAAGGTCCACCTTCTGGGAGAGATCCCCCTGGGCTACCGCATTAATAACGCGAACCATCTCACTTGTGGGCTGAATCAGATCAGCCACGAGACCATTGATTGACTCTGATACAATCTCCCATTGGCCTCCTGTATTCTTATGCGAGAACCGCCGTGTTGACTTACCTTCCTTGCCCACTACCTTGGCCACAGTTTGAACCTCGGTGACGAGGCTTTCCTGCATATCCATAATTTCATTAAATGTATCTGCCACTTTGCCGGCGATGCCTGTGTGATCGTAAGGCATACGGTATGAGAAATCTCCCTTTTTTAAAGCCATTAAAGCATTTAACAACTCTCCGGTATTTAACTGGTCATGGGATGATTGCTTGGGTTCTTCATGTTCTGACATGATCCGATTTCCTCTCCGACATAATTTTTTTCTCTTGACTGTAAAGAAACAGAATCTGAACTAAAGACGGCTTGACTTAAGCACCTGAACTATAATTAGTTAACCTGCTCCAAGTAATTATCTCTTTAGTTCATTTCATATAGACATGGTCTATCATATTCTACTATGAAGTGGACACGCTGTCATGTTCTGAATATCCTAGTATCCTGTGTGGTTGAAATGAATAAATTTAATAGGAACAATTCAAGCAAAACCTCGACATTTCCCATCATTATTCTACATTTCGCGCTTGTGTGTCATAAGGATAGCAAAAAAGCGGACGCCGCTGATTACCAGCGCGCCCGCTATCATTTATACTGAATAGTCCTAATCCTGCAGTTCAAGTCCCTTGGTCTCCTTGCCAAGGAATAAGACGGCTGCTGCCCCTACTAAGATAGTTACAAAGAAAAAGGCAAAAATACGGTCAACGCCCTCTCCAGCTCCGATCCAGCCGCCAACTAAAAGAGGTCCAATCACTCCTCCAATCCGTCCTATAGAAGTAGCTAATCCTACACCAGTGGAACGAATCCGGGTTGGGTACAGCTCTGGGCTATACGCATAGAGTCCACCCCATGCACCAAGATTGAAGAATGACAAGCATATTCCCGCGGCCATAAGCATGCCTTCCGAGGTAGAGTATCCGAACCAGATCGCACTTAGAGCTGTTAGGACTAAGTATCCTACAAGAACAAATTTGCGTCCGAACTTTTCAATGAAATAGGCTGCTGTAAAATAACCCGGAAGCTGTGCCACCGTCATGATCAAAACATACTCAAAGCTCTTGATTAAGCTGAAGCCCTTCAGCATCATAACATTGGGCAGCCATAAGAACATGCCGTAATAAGACAGTACCACCGTGAACCACAGCACCCACAGCATGACTGTTGATTTACGGTTACCCGCGGACCAGACAAGCCTCAATTTCTCCCGGAAGCCAAGTCTTCGTTCAGACTTCATCTTCTCAAACCGCGGCGAATCGTCAATAGCCTTACGAAGGTATATGGCATAGAGTGCCGGAAGAGCCCCGATAACAAAAGCAGCCTGCCAGCCGTAATGAGGAATTACAAAATAAGAGATTAGCGCAGCAAGTATCCATCCGGCTGCCCAGAAACTTTCGAGCAGGACTACAGCTCTTCCTCTTTCTTGAACAGGCATTGATTCGGATACCAGTGTTGAAGCGACCGGCAGTTCCCCACCTAAGCCTACTCCAGACACAAATCTAAGCACACAGAGCATGGTGAAGCTTGCCGCAAGGGCTGATAGTCCGCTGGCTGCCGAGAAGATAAGAAGCGTCCACAGCAAAATATTTTTACGGCCATAACGGTCAGCAAAGTATCCGGCCAGCGCAGCCCCGAGCACCATTCCAATTGAATTAATACTTCCAAGGAGCCCGACTTGTCCTGGTGACAAGTTCCACTCCACTTTTAATGCAGCGATAATAAAAGACAAAATTCCAACATCCATCGCATCGAACATCCAGCTTAGCCCTGCACTAACCAGCAGCTTCCGATGCTTTGGACTTCGCAACACACTTAGGTTACTCATCTTATATGTACTCCCTCCGCCGGCTCCTGTGAACCGTCTTGATCCGTTTGTGTTATTATTCTACCCCACTTGTCTCACAACTTCTACGACAATGTGAAATTAATCTCTAGGATTCGCACTCCAACATGATTATTTTCAAGATTAAGTAATAAAGCACAATCTAAAACACTTCCAACCTCATTTAATATATTAACTTGAATTTTAGGAGGTGATTTTCCAATGGCTAAACGCCCTACTCGTGCTGTCCGGTTAGGAACGGGTCGAAAGCTTGATGTAGCCAAGTACAACCAAATTTTGAAGCCTACCCAAAGACTGCGCCGTCTGACCATCGTATGGACGAATTCTTTCGGCAATCCGTATAACACATCTGGTTTCTTTGCTACCGTCAGCACAACCTCCGGGAGACTGATCCAGACTGCTAGATTTGACAGCTATGGGGTTGTCGTTTTTTCACGAGTCTCTACACCCACCTCCCGCAACCTAATCGTACGTACCTTCTCAAGCAACGGCACACTATATACAGTAACAAGAGTTCCCGAAGGTAACGCTGCCTATGTCATTATTTCTTAATACTCGATCCTTGGCATAACGATTTGGCTTGCTCAATACTCAAAATTATAGGAGTGATTTATAATGGCTAAACGCCCTACTCGTGCTGTCCGGTTAGGAACGGGTCGAAAGCTTGATGTGACCAAGTACAATAGAATTTTGAAGCCTACCCAAAGACTGCGCCGCCTAACGATCGTATGGACGAATCCTTCCGGCAATCCGTACAACACATCTGGTTTCTTTGCTACCGTCAGCACGACCTCCGGGAGATTGATCCAGACTGCTAGATTTGACAGCTATGGGGTTGTCGTTTTTTCACGAGTCTCTACACCTACTAATCGTAATCTCATCGTACGTACCTTCTCAAGCATTGGCACACTATATACTATTACCACAGTGCCGGAGGATAATGCAGCCTACGTCATTATTTCTTAGTGTTGTTGCAGCACTTAATCTGATGGCCTCTAATTAGTTTTCATAGAAAGAAGCAGATATACGTTAAATTGGCTTAGTGTTCACACTCTGAAGTTTAACTTTGGCAACAAGTATTCTAGCAAAAAGAGCTTACTGAGTTACTATATAACCTAGTTTCTGCGTAGATCTTGTGTAACGTAAATTCTTGCTGCACCGGATGCTCAGCATCGGGTTACAAAAAAGAAAAAAAGCCTTATCGATCTCTCGATAAGGCTTACTCTTTGCTTGGCGGCGTCCTACTCTCCCAGGACCCTGCGGTCCAAGTACCATTGGCGCTGGAGGGCTTAACGGTCGTGTTCGGGATGGGTACGCGTGGAACCCCTCCGCCATCGCCACCAAACAGGATTTTTCCGAGCCATCAATCCCTGAATTACTTCAGGAAAATATCCGACTTCAGAAAAGTTATGCTGCGAGAAAATATCAGGCTTTAATAAAACCCACATCTTCTCCTCAGGCTTGATCACCTGAAAACTAGATACGAAACGAATTGTGCGTGTTAGATTGTGTTGCTTCCGAAGTTACACTTCGTGAAGCTGTCTTGGATAAGCCCTCGACCGATTAGTACTGGTCAGCTCCATGCATTGCTGCACTTCCACCCCCAGCCTATCTACCTCGTCGTCTTCAAGGGGTCTTACTAATTGGGAAATCTCATCTTGAGGGGGGCTTCACGCTTAGATGCTTTCAGCGCTTATCCCTTCCGCACGTAGCTACCCAGCTGTGCTCCTGGCGGAACAACTGGTGCACCAGCGGTGCGTCCATCCCGGTCCTCTCGTACTAAGGACAGCTCCTCTCAAATTTCCTACGCCCACGACAGATAGGGACCGAACTGTCTCACGACGTTCTGAACCCAGCTCGCGTACCGCTTTAATGGGCGAACAGCCCAACCCTTGGGACCTACTTCAGCCCCAGGATGCGATGAGCCGACATCGAGGTGCCAAACCTCCCCGTCGATGTGGACTCTTGGGGGAGATAAGCCTGTTATCCCCAGGGTAGCTTTTATCCGTTGAGCGATGGCCCTTCCATGCGGTACCACCGGATCACTAAGCCCGACTTTCGTCCCTGCTCGACTTGTCAGTCTCGCAGTCAAGCTCCCTTATGCCTTTGCACTCTTCGAATGATTTCCAACCATTCTGAGGGAACCTTGGGGCGCCTCCGTTACTCTTTAGGAGGCGACCGCCCCAGTCAAACTGCCCACCTGACACTGTCCCCATACCGGTTCACGGTACCAGGTTAGAACTCCGATACGATCAGGGTGGTATCCCAACGTTGCCTCCACCGAAGCTGGCGCTCCGGCTTCTTAGGCTCCCACCTATCCTGTACAAATCGTACCCAAGTCCAATATCAAGCTGCAGTAAAGCTCCATGGGGTCTTTCCGTCTTGTCGCGGGTAACCTGCATCTTCACAGGTATTAAAATTTCACCGGATCTCTCGTTGAGACAGCGCCCAAGTCGTTACGCCATTCGTGCGGGTCAGAATTTACCTGACAAGGAATTTCGCTACCTTAGGACCGTTATAGTTACGGCCGCCGTTTACTGGGGCTTCGGTTCATAGCTTCGGGTTACCCCTAACCACTCCCCTTAACCTTCCAGCACCGGGCAGGCGTCAGCCCGTATACTTCGCCTTACGGCTTCGCACAGACCTGTGTTTTTGCTAAACAGTCGCTTGGGCCTTTTCACTGCGGCCCCCTCGTGCTATTCACACTACCGGGGCACCCCTTCTCCCGAAGTTACGGGGTCATTTTGCCGAGTTCCTTAACGAGAGTTCTTCCGCGCGCCTTAGAATTCTCTTCTCGCCTACCTGTGTCGGTTTGCGGTACGGGCACCTTCTCCTGACTAGAGGCTTTTCTTGGCAGTGTGAGATCATGACCTTCGCTACTATAATTTTCGCTCCCCATCACAGCCCAGCCTTAACGATGTGCGGATTTGCCTACACACCAGCCTCACTGCTTGGACGGACATCCATCAGTCCGCGTCACTACCCTGCTGCGTCACCCCATCGCTCATAGCGGATTACGGTGGTACAGGAATTTCAACCTGTTGTCCTTCGACTACGCCTTTCGGCCTCGCCTTAGGTCCCGACTTACCCTGAGCGGACGAACCTTCCTCAGGAACCCTTAGGCTTTCGGCGGATCAGATTCTCACTGATCTTTTCGTTACTCATACCGGCATTCTCACTTGTATGCTGTCCAGCGCTCCTTACGGTACACCTTCAACCTGCATACAACGCTCCCCTACCCCTGGATCGACTTCACTCCAGCTTCGAAGCCTGTGTGTTTAACCCCTGTGAACCATTTGGCCGAAACCTCTAGGAGGTTTGCCTTCGGCAAAAATGTCACTTCGTTTAAACACCGCCTCAAAGAAGCAGTGAAGTCGATCCAAGCCATAGCTTCGGTGGTGTGTTTAGCCCCGTTACATTTTCGGCGCAGAGTCACTCGACCAGTGAGCTATTACGCACTCTTTAAATGGTGGCTGCTTCTAAGCCAACATCCTGGTTGTCTGTGCAACTCCACATCCTTTCCCACTTAACACACACTTGGGGACCTTAGCTGATGGTCTGGGCTGTTTCCCTTTTGACAATGGATCTTAGCACTCACTGTCTGACTCCCGGACAGAAGTTGATGGCATTCGGAGTTTGACTGAGCTTGGTAACCCTTGGCGGGCCCCGCACCCAATCAGTGCTCTACCT